>NZ_NOIW01000083.1:0-23749 GCF_002708645.1 Sphingobium sp. IP1 | reverse complement strand
GTTCGGGAATATGGCTGTCGCGCGGCTCCAGCCGCTGGATGCGGGCGCGCCCGGCACGGATCGACAGGCGATCGACCAGCGCCTCCACCCCCTCGCTCTTGCGGGCCTCGCCCCCTTCGAGCGCGAGCTGGGTCGGCGCCATCGGATCGGCGCGTGGCACGGTGAGGCGCAGCATGTCGAAGCCGAAGCCAGGGTCGAGCGGGTCGGACAGGCTGTCGATCCGTTCCTGGAACAGCCGCATGATCGCCGGCGCGTCGCGGATCGGCAGGCTGGTTTCGACCCGGATCGGGAAGGCGAGGCCATCGCTGCGGAAGAAGACCGCCTCGAACCGGCGACCGCCCTGGCCGCGCTCGGCCAATTGTTCGCCCGCTTCCGCCGCCATTTCCGCCACGACTTTCACGGCATGGGCGCTGCTGCCCATCGGTTCGGCAAAGCGCCGTTCGACCCGGATCGCCGGGCGCGGGCGGCGGGGGGCCAGCGGGCGATGGCTCAGGCCCAGCAGCGCATGGAGCGCGTCCACAGCCTCCTCGCCGAAGCGGGCGGCGAGCGCGGCGGCCGGGCGCGCGGCGAGATCGCCGACGGTGCGCAGTCCCGCCCGGCGCAGCGCCACCGCGCTCTCCGCCTCCAGCTCCAGCGCCTCGACCGGCAGGCGGCGCACCGCCGCATCCTCGTCCGGCGCGGGGGCAGCGGGGAAACGGGCGAGCGCATGGGCCGCCTCGGGCGATGCGGCGATGGCGTGGCGCACGCGCATGCCATGCCGTTCCAGCCGGTCGGTCGCAGCCTGCGCCAGTTCCGCCTCGCCATCCCACAGATGGGCGCAGCCGCTGATGTCGAGCATCAGGCCATGGCCGGAATCGAGCGCGGCATTGGGGGTGTAGCGGGCGCAGCCGTCGCACAGGCGCTCCAGCCAGTCCTGGTCGCCATGGGGATCGGCCTCGAACACGCGCAACTCCGGCTCGCGGGCGCGCGCATCGGCCAGCGTCATGCCGGCGGTGAGGCCCGCCGCCAGCGCATCGGCATCCAGCGTCGCGAGCCGCATCGCGCCGCGGACATTTTCCACCACCACTGCCGGCGCATCGCCCTGCGCGGCCCAGAGGTCAGGCCGCGCGATCCGCAGCCGATCGATCGGCAGAAAGGGGAACCAGAGCGCCAGATAGCGGCGCGCCGCCCTGCTGTCCGTCCTGTCCATGCTCATGGCGTTCATGCCGTCCGTCTCCAAAAGCCCCCTTTTCGCCATCCCATATCAGCCGCCAGGCCAGCCCGTCCGGCCCCGCCCGTCGCCGCAGCAGGCTGAGGGCGAAGGCGCTGTGCCCCGGCGCATTGCCGGGCAGCGGATCGGATGGGGCAGCCGCCACCTGCCAGCGGGTTTCCGCCGCGCTGGGCACCGGATCGCCGCCGACCCGCAACAGGAAGGCGGTGACGCCCGATTGTTCGGCCGCCAGCGCCAGTCGCCGGCTGGCGGTGAGGTCGAGCAGCGGGGCGCGCCCGCGCAATTCGATCAGCAGCGCGCCGAGGGCGGGGCAGCGCAGCCCCTCCACCGCCGCGCGCAGCAGCATCGCGTCATCGGCCATCAGCCCGATCAGCAACCGGGCCGGGTTTAGCCCCAGCGCGGCGAGGCCGGGGCCATAGGGCGATCCGCCGGCCCTGGCCGATGCGGTGGTGCGCAGCCAGAGCAGCGGCGCGTCATCCGCCGCCAGCCGGGCGAGGATCAGCGCCAGGCCGGCCGCCGCCCCTTCCTCCTCCGCCGCGCCGAACAGTTCATGCACACGCCCGCGCAGGAGGCCGCCGTCGAGCGCTGCGTCGAGCCCGGCATGGCCGGTCGCAAGCCGGGCACAGCCGACCGTCGGCGCTGGCGTCCGGTCCAGCGCCGCGATATGCCGCTTCAGCGCGGCGAGACTTTTGATCGACTCGCTCATTGCATTTGTTCCTGATATGTTCTTATTTCACTTCATTGGCTGCCCGAGTCAATCCGCTTGCCAATCCAGAGGACAAAGAAGGATTTCCCGATGACCGACACCGCTCGCAAACGCGCCGATTTCCGTGCCCTGCACCAGGATGGCTTTTTCCTGCTGCCCAATGCCTGGGACGCGGGCAGCGCGGTGCGGCTGGCGAAGAAGGGCTTTCGCGCGATCGCGTCGACCAGTGCCGGCGCGGCCTGGGCGGCGGGCAAGGATGATGGCGAACTGGGCCGCGACGCGGTGCTGGCGCATCTGGAAATGCTGGTCGCGGCGACAGACCTGCCGGTCAACGCCGATTTCGAAAATGGCTTTGCCGATGCGCCCGAGGATGTCGCCGCCAATGTGACGCTGGCGGCGCAGACCGGCATTGCGGCCCTGTCGATCGAGGACTGGTCGGGCAGCGCGCTCTATGACCTGCCGCTGGCGGTGGAGCGGATCGCGGCCGCGCGCGAAGCGATCGACCGGATCGATCCGGCCCTGATGCTGGTCGGGCGCAGCGAGAATTTCCGCGTGCCCGGCATGGCGCCGAGCGAGAGCATCGCCCGCGCCGTCGCCTATGCGGAGGCGGGCGCCGACTGCCTGTTCGTGCCTTTCCTGCTGGACCATGGCGCCGTCGCCGAACTGGTTGCGGCGGTCGCGCCCAGGCCGGTCAATGTCGTCATCCATGACTATGACGCGGCCGGCATCGCCGCGCTGGCGGCGCTGGGCGTGCGCCGTTGCAGCATCGGCGCCAGCCTGGCCCAGATCAGCTGGGCGGCGTTCGACGATGCGGCCGCACGGTTGAAGGCGGCGGAGGGGTAAGGCTCCGGAGGTGGAGTAGGGGGCTAGGCGCCCTTACTCCACCGTCACCAATGTCACCGACTTGGACGGCAGGGTCAGCGCCACCTGACCTTGCGCCAGCCGCGCGGGCAGCGGGCCGGGCACGAAGGGATCGGCGCCCTCGAAGCGGATGCGGGTGTCGATGGTCGCGGCGGTCAGCGTCCGGGCGCTCGCCTTGCGCCAGGCGCCCCCTTTCAGGTCGATGCGCACCGGCCGGGCGGCGGTGGGGTCGAGATTGACGATGCTGAGGTGCAGAGCGCCCGCCGCATCCTTCGACGCCGACACGCTGAGCCCCGGCAGCCGCACCGCGCCCGCGACATAGTCGGGCGCCTGCACATCGACCGGGATCATCGTCGCATTCTGATGGACCTTGTAGAGGTCGAACACATGCCAGGTCGGCGTCACCACCATCTTCGCGCCCTGGGTCAGCACCAGCGACTGGATGACATTCACCATCTGCGCGACATTGGCCATGCGCACCCGGTCGGCATGATTGTTGAAGATGTTGAGGCTCATCCCCGCGATCACCGCGTCGCGCAGGGTGCTTTCGAGGTAGAGTTGCGAGGGCGCGTCCTTCTCGCTGTCGAACCAGGCGCCCCATTCGTCGACCGCGATCGCCACCTGCTTCTTGGGATCATAGCGGTCCATGATCGCGGCATGGCGGCGGATCAGTTCGTCGGTCAGATGGGCGCGGGCCAGCGCGGAGGCCCATTGGTCGGTGCCAAAGCCGATATTGCGCCCCTTGTTGCGCCAGTCATTGCCGGCGAAACTGTAGAAATGGAGCGACAGGCCCCACATCAGCGGGCGTTCGGTATTATAGGCGAGCGGCGTGGGATTGGGGCGCCATTTCACCGCCTGCGCCATGACCTTTTCGGTCCATTCATAATCGTCGGTATCCGCGCCCACCGCGATCAGCTTCGCCCGCTCGCCCGAATAGGCGCGCAGGAAGGCGGCATAATGGCGGAAGGCGGTGGCATAGGTGTCGGCGGTCATGTTGCCGCCACAGCCCCAGCTTTCGTTGCCGACGCCGACGAAGGGCACGGCCCAGGGCGCGGCATGGCCATTGGCGGCGCGCTCCTTGCCCGGCTGGCTGTCCGCCGGCGCGGTCATATAGCGCATCCAGTCGTCCGCCTCGCGCACGCTGCCCGACCCGACATTGACCGACACGAAGGCCTTGGCGCCGATCTGGTCCAGGAAATCCATATATTCATGCGTTCCGAACGCATTGGTTTCGGCCGACTTGTCCCAGGCGGCGTTGATGCCGGCGGGGCGCTGTGCGGCCGGGCCGATGCCGTCGCGCCAATGATAGCCATCGGCAAAGCAGCCGCCGGGCCAGCGGATCACCGGCACATTCACCTGGCGCAGCGCGGCGACCACGTCGCTGCGAATGCCGCGCACATTGGGGATGGGGCTGTCCGGTCCGACCCATATGCCTTCATAGACGCCGCGGCCCAGATGCTCGACAAACTGGCCATAGATATTGGGATCGATGGTGGCACCGGGCTTGCCGGTGTCGACGGTCAGGACGGCGTCGTTGCCGGCCGCCGCCGCCGGGGCCGATGCGCCGGCAAGGCCGGCGAGCAGGCCCGCCGTCGCCGTCAGCAGCGCCCGCCGCGTCCGCATCCAGGCCCGTCCCGAAAGCTGCACACCCATGCCATCCCCTTCCTCAATTTGTCTGAGTATAGGCTAGGCGGGCGGCAGGGCCGGGGTCAAGGGGCCGTAACGTCTCCGGGTTCTTCCACCCGCGTCACATGGATCGCCTGTTCATTCATCTGAGCGCTGCCGAAGATGGTCATGAAGGCGATGTCGGTGGCATCGCGGCCAACGGCGATGCGGACCATCCCCTCGATCGGGGCCAATCCCGTCGCGTCGACCATATGCCAGGCGCCGTCCAGCCACACTTCCACCACCGCGTGGAAATCGGGCGGGTCGAGATCGGCGGCATAGACCGACACCAGCCGGGCGGGAATGTCGCGCGCGCGGATCAGCGCGGCGGTGAGGTGCGCGAAGTCGCGGCACACGCCACGCTGGGCGACGAAGGTATCGGCGGCGGTGGTGGTGATGTCCGAACTGCCCGGTACATATTGCAGATTGTCATGCACCCAGCCGACCAGCGCCTGCACCAGCGGGCCACCGTCCAGCCCCTCGAAATGGCCGCAGACGAAGCTGACGAACCGGTCCGCCTCGCAATAACGGCTGGGCCAGATGAAGGGCAGCACATCCTGCGGCAGGCTGGGCAAGGGTGAGCGGGCGAGCGAGAAGAGATCGGGCGCAGGCCGATCGACATCGACCAGCGCCTTGTAGCGGCTGAGCATCCGGCCGGTGCCGCTGCGTGTCCAGGTGCGCCGGCCGATCGCGCTGCCGCCCATCAAATTGGTCAGCGGCCCGGCATTATCGATGATGTGCGATTGTTCGACGATGCGCTGGTCGGCCATGGCGGCGGCCTCGACGGCCATCAATACGTCGGTCGGCCCGGAAAATTCATAGTCGAGGGTCGCTTCGATCGCGAGACGCATGGCCATCCTTCAGGAGAGATTCGGCAAGATGTCATCCTGCCGATGCTGCAAGCCGCTGTCGCGCTATTCCGGCAGCTTCCCGAACGGCAGCAGCTTGCGCGCCTGGGCGGCGGCCGCCTTGCCATTGCCGGCGCGCAGCGCGGGCAGGATGGCGGCGGCATTGCGCTTCATCAACTGGTCGAGCGGGGCGGGGGCAGGGGCATTGGCCGCCCGTTCGGCCAGCGCCAGCGCGCCGGCGACATCATTATGATCGGCGCGGATGCGCATCAATGCGGCCAGGCCCGAATAGAAGGCGCGGTTGCCGCCCAGCGCGACCGCTTTGCCCAGGGCGGCCTCACCCACCTGCTCCTTCGCGCCCAGCACGGTGCGGGCGATGAAGCTGCCAAGCTGGTCGATCGCGTCGAGATGCCAGCCGGCGATCACCATCTGTGCCTCGGCATCGCGCGGGTTGCGCGCGGCCAGCGCCTCGAACGCGGAAAGCGAGCTGCGTGCATCGGCTCGGCTGCGGGTCAGCTTGGCGCGATAGCCGATCGCGACCGCGCGTTGCAGCACCGCCTCATGATCATTGGGGGCGGTCATCAATATGCGGTCGGCGGCGCTGATGGCCTGACCGATGAGGCTCAGCGCTCGCGCCTTGTCGCTGGTCTGGAAGGCCGCCGTGGTCAGCAGCTCGCGCGGGGTTTCCGCCAGCGCGGCCGGCGCTGCGGAGAGGGCGACGGCACAGATGATCGGGCGGCAGAGCGACGGGGCGAAGGGCACATATTCTCCTGTTATGGCGGCACCACCCTGGCGCCGGATCAATAGTCCCTGGAATAACGAAGTGCGGCGGAAGATCCCGCATTGGTGCCGGTCTTCGACAGGATGCTCAGCGTCTTCGACAGGGCGACTTCCAGCTGGGTGGCGGTGAAGCCCTTCGAGTCCGTCACCACCTCCACATAGATATTGTTGGAGATATGCTGGCCGACGGCGAGCGACGTGCCGCGCCCGGTATCCTCGTCACCGCCGACGATGCCGATCCGGTCGAGGCCCGATGCGCCCTGCAGCTTGCCCATCGGATTGAGCCCGCCGCTGCCGCCGCGCAGGCCGTTGAGCGCGGCCGCCAACTGGATCGCCTGGGTGGCGGATAGATTGGCGACATTGTCACCGAACAGAATGCGCGAGAGAATCTCGTCCTGCGGCAATGTCGGCGTCGATACGAAGGTGATGTCCGGCTGCTGCGCGGTGCCGGCGACGGCGATGCCGGCGTTGACATCGTCAATCTCGGTCAGCGCCTTGATCGCCAGCGTCGGGTTCATCATGTCGCCATTGAAGGTGATGACGCCCTGATCCAGGTCGAACTGGTGACCCGAGAAGCTGTAGCGGCCGCGGATCACCTCGATCTTGCCGCTGACGCGCGGCTTGGTCGCGGTGCCGGTGACGCGCATGTCGGTCTTCCATTCGGAATCGAGGCCCATGCCGGTCACATAGATCTGGTTGTCGGCGCGCAGGCGGATGTCGAGTTTCCAGTTGGTCGGCGATGCCGCGGCGGCCTTGCGGTCGGCGATGCGCTGCGCCAGCACATCCTGGCCCTCGCCCTTGCGGCGGACGCCCTGCAATTCGCGAATCTCGGTGCCGCCCTGCCAGGCGACGCGATAGCGGGTCTCGGGCAGCGACAGGTCGCCCTTGATCAGGCCGCCATTTTCCGCGCTGTTGGTGATAGCGAGGGTGCCGCTGACCACGCTGGTGATCGCTTCGCTGCGGGCGAGGCGGGCATGGTCCATCTTGACCGCGATGTTCATCGGGAAGCCGCTGTCGGCGGCCAGGCCCACGGTGCCGCTGGCCTGGACCGTGCCGTTGCCGGCGCGGCCGGAAAAGTCGCGAATGTCGAGCCGGTCGTTGGTGAAGCGGCCGTCGAGCTTCATCTGGGTGACGCGGGTGCCGAAGCTCGTATTGTCATAGGTCAGCGCATTGGCGCGGACCAGGCCGTTGAGTTGCGGCGCGGTCAGTCGGCCGCCGAAATCGGCCGCGACCGCGATGCCGCCGCTCAGCCGCTGATCGGCAAGGCCGGCGAAGGAGAAGAGCACGTCGGCCGGGCCGGCATAGCGGATGCCGCCGCCCAGCGGCGCGGCCATCAGCTGTTCCGACCAGTTGGCGCCCGGTCCCGGCGGGGCCATGGTGGCGACGAAGCGGCCGATCGTGCTGTTGCCCTTGCGGATGAGGCCGCGCATGTCGCCGCCGGCGGCGGACAGCTTGCCCTCGACATTCATCGACACCGCGTCGGACACGGCGGCCAGGCTCGACCGGCGGAAATCGCTGATCGCCAGGCGCGTGGTCGCGGTCGGGAAGGCGGTGCCGCTCTGGCTGTAATCGACCATGCCGGTCGCCTTGCCGCCGATGCCCAGGCCCGGATTGGCGACATTGGCGATAGCGAGGTCGAAATCCTTGAATCGGGCCTGCAGCGCCGTGTCCGTGCCGAAATGGCCGGCCAGATCGACCTTGCCCTGCGGCAGCACCAGGCTGACCGGTTCAAGCCGATAGCCGGTCTTTTCCGCGCGGATGATCGCCGGCTGGCTCAGGCGGAAATCGACGTTGCTGGCCTTGCCCTGCAACGCGATGGCATAGAGGTCGGGGCGCAGTGCGGCGTTGACCGCGACCGAGAAGGGCACGCCGCTGGAGCCGTCGGCGACCAGCTGGGCCTTGCCCCGGCCACCCTGATAATCGAGCTTCGCCCGTGCCTTGCGCACGACATAGTCGCCATAGGCGGCGTTCGCCATCTGCACGTCGGCGATCACCTTGGGCTGGTCGCTCAGCAGCATGGAGGCGGTGACGACGGCACGGCCGATGACGATGTCGGCCTCGCCCGGCAGCTTGGCATTGCTGGCGGTGGCGTTGACGTCGACGCCCTGCAGCTTGCCCACGGCATTGAGCTTAACCGCGCCGGTGATGCCCGACCCGTTCATCGCCAGCTGGCCGGTGAAGGGGCCGGCACTGGATTGCTGGATGCGGCCGTTCATGTCGACCCCGGCGAAGCGCGCCTTGGTCACGTCGATCGTCAGCGGCCCTTGCGCGGTGCGGATCAGGACATTGGCGAAGAAGGGGCCATAGGGCGATCCACCGGTGGCATCGAGGCGATAGCCGGCCGGTTCGCCATTCAGCTTGGCGACGACATCGGTCAGCTGCACGCCGACATTGGGGCGTGGCGCGCGCAGAACTGCCTGCGGCCGGTCCGCCGTGCCGCGCACGGTCAGGAACAGCGGGCCATATTGTTTCGAATAGGCTTCGGTGTCGAAGGCGAGTTGGCCGTTGGTGTCATAGCTGCCCGAACCGGACTTGATCTGGAAATTGGGTGCGGCACCCTTCAGCCCCGCCAGGGTGAACCTGCCCTCCGGCGTCATGCCGATCCGGCCGGACATCACCGCATTGCCGCCCAGGAAGTCGCGGACCGAGGCATTTTCCCAGCGCGCGGTGCGCACGCCGAACATGCCCGACAGGCCGAAGCCACCCTTGGGACCGGGGATCAGCTTGACGTCGGTGTTGAGGTTGACGATGCCGACGCCGTCGATCCGATAGTCGTTGACCCGGCCCTTGAGCGCACCGCGATAGATGGCATTGTCGAGATCGGCGAGGATGATGGCGGTGGCGTCGATCTTGTCACTGTCGAGCTTGAGATTGTCGCTGATCAGCTTGCCGCCGGCATAGGCAAAGTCGCCCTTCACCCGCAAATTTGTCATCAGGCCGCCGGCCGCCGCATTGAGGCCGGTGACGTGCTTGGCCGTCGCATTGACCGGGATGCGGATGCGGTCGGCGTCGATCACGGCGCGGCCGCTGGCCTTCAGATTCTCGATGCCGGTGGCGTCGAAGGCGAGGGATGTGGCGCTGATGTCATAATCGATGAACGGCGTCGCCATCGGCCCGTCGAGGATGATCGAGGCGCGGACATCCTTGCCCTTCACCTTGTCCATGAAGGCGCCCGGCTGCAGCAGCGCGGCATTGATCTTGAGCGCGCTGAATGTGCTCTTGCCCAGGTCCACCAGACCCTGCGCATCGGCCGACATGGCGGGTGAGCGCAGCGACCCCTTGAGGTTGACACGCCGTTCGTTGAGGCCGGCGAACAGATCGACATCGAGCTGCGGCCGGGTCAGCCGGTCGGCAATGTCGCCATAGACGAGGCCGGGGCGCAGCGGCCCCTTGGCGGTGAAGCTGCCGTCGCGGGCGGCGAGCGCGATATTGGCCAGTTCGCCCCTGGGCGTGGTGGCGATCAGCTTGCCGTTCCAGGCCTGCCAGGTGCCCTTGCCGTCGAGCGAGGCGGTCATGCCGTCGGGCAGGCCGCTCATCGCCGCGATCACGCCGCCCTTGGGCGCGGTCAGCGTGCCGCTCATCGCCAGGCGATTCTGTGCCGGCACCGCGTCCAGCTTCGCCTGCAGCCGGTCGCCGCTGTCGACCACCGCATTGGCGGACAACTGGGCACGGCCGTCGGCGACATGGACGACGCTGTCGATCGCGATCTCGCGCTTCTGGCCGATCACCGGCTTGGCGAGCAGGAAACGGTCGAGCCGCATCCGGTCGACGTCGATGTCGAGGTCGGGCAGGATCGGCGCATTGGGATCGGTGGGCGTCTGGTTGAATTGCGGGCTGCGCGCCAGCACCACCAGCGGGCTTTCCAGATTCTGCACCGAAATATGGTTCTGGAGGTAACGGAACGGGCGCCAGACGACATGGACCCTGGGGCTGACCGCGAACACGCCCTTGGGATCGCGCAGGATCAGGTCGTGGATGGTCGTGTCGCTATAGATCGATCCCTCGATCCGGCCGACCTCGATCCCCATGCCCGATTCCATCTTGAGCGCGGCGATCTGCTTGATGAGGAAACTCTTGCCCGGCTGGGTATCGAGGAACAGCAGCAGGCCCGCGACCAGCACCACCAGCCCGACGATCAGGCCGGCCAGGCCGATGGCGATCTTCTGCCACAGCGGGCGGCCCTGGCGGATCACCACGGACTCGGTCGCTTCGGGCGCGGGGGGAGGGGTATCTGCCGCCATCAGAAGGCCTGTCCGATACCGATGTAGAGGGCGAATTTGGATTCGCCGGGCTGGCGGTTGATCGGCATGGCTATATCTGCGCGGAAGGGTCCGAAATTGGTGTAGAAACGTCCGCCCAGGCCCACGCCATAGCGGATGTCGGAAAATTGCGGGATCTGGCTTTCATAGACCTGACCCGCATCGACGAAGGCGACGACGCCATAATTGCCGAAGCGATAGCGGCCCTCGACCGCGAATTCATTGACTGATCGGCCGCCGATCGGATCATTGTTCGCGTCCTTTGGCCCCAGTTCCTGATAGCCATAGCCGCGCACCGACCCGCCACCGCCAGCATAGATGCGCCGCGAAGGGGCGACATCGTCGCGGGCGACGCCGTTGATCGTGCCGATCTTGGTCCGCGCCGCCAGCACGAAACTGTCGGAAATCGGATAATAGCCGGCCAGGTCGAAGCTGGCGCGGACATAGGGCGAGACATTGCCCTGCAACGACGCCTCGGGCGATACGCGCAGATTGGCGCGGAAGCCGCTGGTGGGGTTGAGCAGGTCGTTGGAGCGGTCATAGCCGACCTGCACCGGCAGTGCGCCGATGAAATAGGTCAGCCGCTTGTTTTCACCGCTTTCGTCGATCGTGGTATTTTCGTTCGAAAGCAGGATTTCGCCGCCATAGGTATAGGTCCAGCGCTTCTGGAAGATCGGTGTCGACTGGCGCGACCAGCTGGCGTTGAGGCCCAGGGTGAAGGCTTCATAGGCATCATATTTCTGATGGTTGACGCCGGCGCCGGCCTGGAAGGTCTTGTCGCGCTTGCCCGCATTGGACCGGCGGAAGGTGCCCGATACGCCCTGTTCCTGGGTGCCGGCGATGACGCTGGCGATCAGGGCGCCTTCGGGCGGGAACAGGTTGCGATGGGTCCAGCTGCCTTCGGCGCGGAAACCCTGTCCGGTGCCATAGCCCAGTTCGCCGGCCAGCCGCCGGGCCGGGCCGGCTTCCTGATCGACATGCAGGTCGACATATTCGGTGCCATCCGGGCCGGGCTCGCCGGTCTGGACCGGATCGACCGCGACGCTGGCGAACAGGCCGGTCGCGACCAGCGCCTTGCGCAGATCGTCGACCTTGCGGCTGTCATAAAGGTCGCCTTTGTCGAAGCGGGCGATCACCGCCATATGGTCGGCGCCGAATGCCTGCTTCTCGCCGCTGGTGGTGATGGTGAGGAATGTGCCGCGCGGGCCCGGCTCGACCGGCAGCGTATAGTCGCCGGTCACGGTCGCGGGATCGAGCAAGATGTCGCGGTCGCCGATCCTGGCGAAGGCATAACCATGCTCCGGCAGCTTGAGCGCGACATTGGCCTCCGCCGCCTCAACCGCAGTGGCGACGATATAGTCGCCGGTCTTCAACGTCAGGCTGTCGCGGATCAGGCCGGGCGGGATGGTCTCGGGCGCATGGATGACGATCTCGTTGATCTTGTAGCGCTTGCCCGGCGTCACCGACAGAATCGCCTTCAGCGTCCCATCCTGCTGCTGGTCGAGCGAGGCGAGGGCGGTGGCATCATAATAGCCTTCCGAATGGAACAGCCGCACCGCCAGTTGCTCGTCGGCCTGGGCACGCTGCTGCACCATCGATGCGGTCTCGGCCTTGCCCTTGCCATCGACCAGGGCGGATGCGGCGCGGAACTCATCCTCCAGACCGGTCTTGCCGAAGCCGTCGAGCTGGGTCGCGTAGCGGACCTCGGGCGTCTTTTCGTCGCTGTCATCATCGGCGACATTTTCCGGCACGGTCACGCTGTCTAGCGCGGGCAGCGGCTGGGCCAACTCGGTTTCGGCCGGCGGCTCGGTGGCGGGGGGCAGTTCGGCGCCGGTTGCGGGTGCGGTCGCGGGCGCCGTGCCGCTGGCCGGCGCGCTGCCCTGAGCATTGCCCTGGGCCGGCATCTGCTGGTCGAGCCAGTCGTCGATCGAGGGCAAGGGGGCCTTGCTGTCGGTCCCGCTATTGCTGGCCTTGTTATCGACGTTGCCGGCGCCGGGCAGGCGCGCGTTGAACTCGTCGTCGGGCAGGATCGGTTCTTCGTCGGCGGGCGCTGTGGTGCTGGGGGCGCTGGCCGGAACCGTCTGCGCCATCAGGGGCAGGGGAGAGGCGGCTGCCATGATCATGCCCAGCGCATGCCGAACATATCTCGCCTGCCGCTTCTTCATCTGTCTGCGATGCCCCTTTCGCACCGGGCATCCCATATGTCCGGCAAACAGGCAATACGCCCAATGACTTGCAACGGTTCCGCCTGCGTGACGATTTCGCCCGGCGGCGCGGCGCTTCCATCGGTGCCCCCGCCGGTCTAGAGCCGCATCATGACATTTGCGCTCAACATCACCCGTTCGATCACTGGCCAGCCCTGGCGCTGGCGCGGCCTGGGGGCGGACGCGCGTTCGCCCGGCTATCAGCCCGACGATCTGGTGGCGCAGCTGCTGCTGGCGCGCGGCTGTCCGCCCGACGGGGTGGAGGCGCATCGCAATCCCACCATCCGCCATTTCATGCCCGACCCCAGCCTGTTCCGCGACATGGATGCGGCGGCCGAACGGCTCGCCGATGCGGTCCAGCGCGGCGAGGATGTGCGCATCTTCGGCGATTATGACGTCGATGGCGCGACCAGCGCGGCGCTGCTGATCCGGTTGCTGCGTGACATTGGCCTGGATGCCCGGCCTTATATCCCCGACCGGCTGATGGAGGGCTATGGTCCCTCGGGCGAGGCGCTGGTGCGGCTTGCGGGGGATGGCGCGCAACTGATCGTCACCGTCGATTGCGGCGCGCAGGCGTTCGAGGCGCTCGACATGGCGAAGGCCGCCGGGGTCGATGTTGTCGTCGTCGACCATCATAAATGCGCGGCGGCGCTGCCGGTGGCGCTGGCGCTGGTCAATCCCAACCGGCTGGACGAAAATGATGCCGCGGCCGTCCATGGCCATCTCGCCGCGGTTGGCATGGCCTTCCTGCTGGGTGCAGCCTTGTTGCGGACGCTGCGCGCGCGCGGCTGGTTCGCGACCCGGCCGGAACCGGCGATCATGGAATTGCTCGACATCGTCGCGCTCGGCACCGTCGCCGACGTCGCGCAGCTCAAGGGGCTCAACCGTGCCTTCGTGGCGCAGGGGCTCAAGGTCATGGCCAAGCGGCGCAATATCGGTCTCGCCGCGCTGATGGACGCCAGTCGCCTCAATCGTGCGCCGCTCTGCCATGATCTGGGCTTTGCGCTCGGGCCGCGCATCAATGCCGGCGGGCGCGTCGGCAAGGCGGATCTGGGGGTGCGGCTGCTCACCACCGAAGATCCGGCCGAGGCCGCGCGAATCGCCGCCGAACTGGATCGACTGAACGAGGAACGGCGCGCGATCGAATCGATCGTGCAGGAACAGGCGGAAGCCTTGCTGGCGGCGCAGGACAATCGGGCCGTGGCGCTGGTCGCCGGGTCGGGCTGGCATCCGGGCGTTATCGGCATCGTTGCCGGGCGGCTCAAGGAACGGGCCGGCCGTCCCGCCATCGTCGTCGCGCTGGACGAGGATGGCGTGGGCAAAGGGTCGGGCCGCTCCATTTCCGGCGTCGATCTGGGCGCGGCGGTGCTGGCGGCCAAGGATAGCGGCCTGCTGGTCGCGGGCGGCGGCCATGCGATGGCGGCGGGCCTGACCGTGATGGCCGACAAGGTCGATGCGCTGGCCGAGTTCCTGGACGATCGCCTGTCGGCCGCCGTCGCGCGTGCGCGGGACGAACGGGCGCTGCTGATCGACGCGGTGCTGGCGCCGGCCGGGGTCAATCCCGACTTCGTCGCCGCGATCGAGGCGGGCGGCCCCTATGGCGCAGGCTGGCCCGCTCCGTTGATCGCTGCCGGGCCGATGCGGGTGATTCGCGCCGATGTGGTCGGCAATGGCCATTTGCGGGCGATCATGGCGGGCGATGATGGCCGGTCGATCAAGACGATCGCCTTCCGCCAGGCCGAATCGGAACGGGGTCGGGCGATTCTGGGTGCGCCGCGTGACCGTCGCCTGTGGGTGGCGGGCCGTGCGAAGATCGACGACTGGGGCAGCCGACCCGCCGCAGAGCTGCATCTGGAGGACGCTGCCTGGGCCGATTGAGAAAGATTGCAATTTTCTTGCGCAAAGGGGGTTGACCCTTTCGCCGGTCCCGCCTAATTGCGCCCTCGCTTCGCAGCGCTGCCACGGCGGCGACAACGAACGGCCCCTTCGTCTAGCGGTTAGGACGCGGCCCTTTCACGGCTGAAACACGGGTTCGATTCCCGTAGGGGTCACCACCTTCATGACAAGGTGGTGCATCGCTTTGATAGCGAACCTTTCCCTGTCAGGGACCATCCAGCAGCATATATTGCCGATCGGTTCACGCACCGGCATTTGGTTTCCACGCGCGGCGCCCCCTCTTGTGGTTGATGGCCGAACCGCATGGAGATTGCGAAAAAAAAAGGCCCGAAGCCATATGAAGCTCCGGGCCAAGAAAAGGTTGCCCCACTGGGGCCTCCTTCGGGTCGCGCTGATTCCATAGGGAAATCTCCTCGGCATGGCCGTGATGCAGATCACATATTTTCCGAGAATCATCCTGCCCTCCTGTTCATCCGGAGCGCATAGGCTATGCCGGTAACGGAACGATCGATCGTCACCGAGGAGTGGAGGATTGCAGGTCGAGGAACAGGTCGAGGTGCTGGCAGCGGTTTTCCGATGTGATCGGAAGGCGGCGGAGCTGCTGCGCCGCGTGCTGGTTCCGCAGCAGGTCGGCGCCAAGCAGATATTGGCCCGGCAAGGGGAAGCGTCGCACCATTGCTGGCTGATCGTCGACGGCTGCGTGGCGGTGCAGACCTTTGGCATCGACGGCCAGCGCCAGCAATTGGCGCGTCATGGGCCGGGGGAGTTTTTCGGCGCCTACCCAGCGCCCACGACGCACCGGGCCGAGATAGAGGTGCTGGTCGAAAGCCGCCTGTTGCGCGCGGAGGCACAATCGCTGGCCGCGCTGGTGGCGGGTGATGCGCAGATCGGCGCGGGCATGGCCTGGCTGCTGGCGCGCCAGCTCGATCGGGCGCTGGATCGAATGGCGACCCGGTCCACCTATAGCGCGGCCGGGCGGGTCTATAGCGAATTGCTCGCGCTGGCCGATGGCCGCGACCATATCGTGCCCGCGCCGCAGGTCACCACCCTGGCGCTGAGCGCGAATACGACCCGCGAGACCGCGTCCCGCGCGATCGCCGTGCTGATTCGGCGCGGCATCGTCAGTCGGGAAGATGGTCAGATGCAGATCCATGCGCCGCGCATGTTGGCGGACATGGTCGTCTGAAGGCACGTGCCGTCAGCTGGACGGCGGATAATAATGGCCGACCGGGCAATCGCCCTGGCGGGTCATCACTTCACCGGCAATCTCGAACCGATAGCCGGGGCCTTGCAGCGCCATGGCGGCGGCCTGTGGCCAGGGCATGCAGAGGCTGCCGGCCGGTGCGGCTGGCGCCAGGAGCAGCGCCAGGCATTCCTCGCCATCGATCGGATCGTTCGGCATGACCGTTTGATATTCCAGCGCCAGCCCATGGTCCGGCCAGTCCCTCAGGATCAGGCTGGCCTGGAGCATGGCGGTGGCCATATCGTCGAATGCCTCGAAATGCAGGCCATTGGCGCTTTCGCGCATGGTTGGCGCGAGGCGCGTCGTCGATGCCAGCACAGCCTTGTTGATGGCCATGGGCAGCGCATCGCCAGAGGGAGGCATTGATTGTTCGAGGATGATCTTGCGCACGGGCAATGTGCGTGACTGCCACAGCCGATAGGCAGGGGCAGGCTGATCCGAGGCGCGACCGATATGCAGTGCTATGGCCTGTGTCGCAAAGGCGTCGGCACGGCGCAGCGCCAGTCCCATGGCGATTTCGCACCCCTTGTCGATCGCCGCGTTGGACAGGCTGGTGATGGCGTCGGGCGCGTCCAGGCTGTCGGCCATGTCGATCAGGCGATCGAAGCGGGCGAGCCAATGGTCACCGAACCGGCCGACCGAGCTTTGCCGAAAGACGTCGAGACTTGTCGGCAGGACGATGTGCAACTGGATGCCCCGGAAAAGGGCGCATTCGGCGATCAGGATATCGGCGCCCGCGGCGAGCGCCCCGAAGGCGGCACCCGGCGCAATCTGGTCGAGTGCCGCCTCGATCTTGCCGCGCGCTTCCTCCTCATTGTCCGGCAGGCCGATGATGCCGCTGAAATAGAGGCTGGGTGGCGGGCGCAGCGGATCTAGGATTGCGGTCGAGCGCCCCTGCCTGGTCAATATCTCGTGGAATTGCCGCAGGGTTGCGGCATGATCTTCCCAGGCATCCGGCGCGGCCGTCATGGCCTGTGTCAGGGCGGCCTGGGCTGCGGCCTCGTCACCCAGCAGCAGATGGGCTTCGGCCGCTGTCGCCGCCAGCCAGTAGCGCGTCTCCTGCACATGATCGCCGCTGTCGAGCAGTGCCAGCACCTGGCGGGCGAGGTCGGCCGCGTCGGCGGGGCGATCGTTCAGAAAGGCGAGGGTGGCGGCATTGATGAGCGGATAGGTGGCGCGGCAGTCGCTGGCCGCCTGGAGATAGGCCTGCCGCGCCTCGTCCAGCAGCACGGCGCGTTCGGCGCCCTCGCTGCGCAGCGCCCGATCCTTGAGCAGCCGGCCCTTGAGGGTCAGCGCATCGCTGTCGCGTGACGGCAGCAGACCCGCCGCACCGAACATCGTCCAGGCGCGAACGGTGTCGCCGCTGCGTGCGACCCTGCGGATCTGCGCAAGGATCGGAAGGATCATGTCGCCACCACCCCGTCGCCGCGCTCAGTCTTCCTTGGGCGGTGGATTCTTGATGTCAGGGTCGATCGACAGCGGGATCCATTTGGGTTCGGTGGCACTGGGATTTTGCAGCAGGTCGATATTGATGTTGAAGCCGTGCCGCGTGCCATATTTGCCGCCCTGGTTGTAGCGTGCCTGGAACCGGACGGTCTTGTAGCGGTCCTGATCGGCGCGATAATCATCATAGATCAAGCCGCCGTAAAAGGAAGAGAGCGGCTCCTCGGTCGTGATGGCGTCGTAATTTTTCGAGAAGAACAGCTGATCGCCGATCAGGTTGATTTCCACGATCGAATTTTCGGTGATGGCGATATAGTCATGGTCGGTGACGCCGGGCTGTTCATAGCGCAGCGAAACCCAACCCTCCTCGCCCTTCAGTGCGACATTGAACTGCAGCGGCGCGACGCCATCTTCCAGTTCGACCTCGATCAATGGCGCCAGGCCATATTGGGTATAATTCAGCGTCGACATCTTATTTGCTCCCCTTCGTCAATGGTTTGGCCAGCTTGCCCTGCCAGACCCGCCAGTCCTTGTTCGCCGGATCGCGCGCCACCAGGTCGGCGACGTCGGCGCGGGCTTCGGCGCGCAGCGCCTTGGCGCGATCGGTTTCACCCAGATCATAGAGCAGGTTCGACATGGAATAGCGCGCGAGCATCCAGTCCTGCAGATAACCGGCATTTTTCGGATCGCGCCGGAGCAGCGACCGCAGGATCGCGTCCTGCTTTTCGCGCTGCACCAGTGCCGCCCGGTCATCCCCCTGCAGGCGCAGCGCGTCCGCCATCCAGGCATGGCGATTGGCGAGGTCGGCGGCGATCGCCGGATCGCCGGGCGCCAGGCGCTGCACCCGCATCATGGTGTCGAGCGCGCCCTTGCAGCTTTGCAATGTTCTGTCGGGATTCTTCCTGGCGAGGGCGATGGTGCAGATATTGCCCTGCGCATAGCCCAGTTCCCGCCAATAGGCGTCGTTCGCCGGACGCAACTGCACCAGCCTTTCGGCCAGCGCCTGATAGGATTGGAAGCGTGTCAGGGCGGCGTCGTTCCGATCGCGGATAAAATCGACATAGCCGAGCCAGAATTCGCTCTGGGCATGGGCGAACAGGCGTTGCGGATCGTTCGGTGCGGCGGCCAGCAGGGTTGAAGTGACGCGATAGGCCTCGCGGAACTGGGCGATGGCTTCGGGCGTGTCACCGCGTTTGAAATCATCCTCGCCCATGGCCTGCAGGATACGGGCGCGCCGTTCGAGCGAATCGCCCGGCAATGTTTCCAGGTCGGGCTGGTCGGCATAATAAGCGAGCGCACGCTTGTTCACCGTCTGCAGCACGTCGAGCCGGCCAACGCCCTCCAGCTTTTCCCGCAGATCGGTCAGCATGAATTCGATCAGTCCCTCTGCCTGCTGGCGCTGGCTTTCTGCCTCGCTCCTTGCCCGCGCGACAAAGACCAGCATCGCCGCCATCAATAGGACAAGAAAAAGCGCAACAAATGTGACGGCTATCACACGGCGCAACTGGCGCTGGGCGTCGCGCTGGATGATCTGGTCAAGCGGTACGCCGGTCAGGCCGGCGACGATCTTCAACCGGGCCAGTTTGGGGCCGTCGCTGTCGGCGCGGAAATCGGCGGCGATCGGTTCACGCTCTATGCCATCGGCATCGCGCGCGATCAGCGCGGCGGGAAAGCTGTCGGCCGGCTCACCCGCGACCAGCGCGGCGATGATCGGCCGGTCGGGATGAAGTTCGCGGAACAGCGCGATTTCCGCATTGACCCAGCGCGAGGCCTTCGCCGCTGGCGAGCATAGCACCAGCAGGGCGTCCGACTGGGACAGGGCCAGGCGCACCTGTTCGTCGAGGCTGGAAGCGGCCGGCAATTCGGCGCGATCGCGAAAGATCGGGGTCAGCCGGCGCAGGACCGCCGCCCGGCCGGCCTGTATGCCGACCAGTCGCCTGGGCATCCGGTAGGTTTCCAGCCAATGATGCAGTTTTCCCGCCGCGCGCTCGTCGGCATGGCTGTAGCTCAGAAAAGCACGATATTGGCGCGCGCCGACCGTGGCAGGCGCCTCCTTGACCTTGTTCATGCGCGACCCGCACTCACTCTATTGTCCCCCACCTGTCATTGTCGGCGTGAGCCCGGTCGGCGATACATGGTCGCCATCTTGTCGGACCCCGCCGCAATCTCCTTGGGGTGTGCCAGAAAAACATGATTCATCAAGGGGAAGCGTCGTATCGTCGGGATGACGCGGTCTTTGGCGGACGCCTAGACGTCGCTCATGCCGGCCGCCTCGCGATCGTCGGCGCCCAGCGCGACGAACTGCGCGATCAGCCAGGACGCCGCCGGGCCGGGCGGGGTGTCGCGGCGCCAGATGCCGGAGAAACGATAGGTTCCGCCGGGATGGTCGGGCATGGCGAGCCGCACCAAAGTGCCGGCGACCAGATCCGCCTCGATCATCGGCAACGGCATATTGCCCCAGCCTATGCCTTCGCGCAGCAGCGCATGCTTGGCGCCCAGATCGGCCAGGCGCCAGGTCTTGGGGCTCGCGACCGAGAAATCGCGGCCTTCGGTAAAGCGCGACCGGTCGGTCAGCACCAGCTGGGTATAGTCGCGACCGGCACCCGGCGCGATCGCCTCCATCCGGCCGAGCGGATGATCGGGCGCGGCGACCGGGACCATCGGCACCAGTCCGGCGGACATGCTCTCAATCCCCTCGACCCCGGCCGACAGCGGCCCGGAAATGCCGATCACCGCGCCCCGATCCAGCACCATCGCCACGATCGCGCCCAGCGCTTCGGCATGGAGGCGCAGCTGCACCGTGGGAAATTCCTTGGCAAAGGCGCGGAGCACCTTGCCCAGCCGCTCGGCCGGCAACATCACGTCGACCGCCAGATTGACCTCCGCCTCCAGCCCGTCGAGCAGGCCCTTCACCTTGGCGCGCAGCCCGTCCATGCCATGGGCGATGCTGCGCGCCTCGGCCAGCAGGGCGCGGCCGGCGACAGTCAGCTGCGGCTTGCGCGTGCCTTCACGCTCGAACAGCAGCACGCCCAGCTGCGCTTCCAGATTGGCGATGCCATAGCTGATGACCGACACGGCGCGATTGAGCTTGCGCCCGGCGGCGGCGAAGCTGCCGGTGTCGACGATGGTGAGGAAGATGCGCAGCTGGTCGAAGGTCGGGGTGCCGGGATTGTTCACTGTTCGATTTCCTGGAACGTTTCGATGGATTTTATCCATCTGAACGGAAATGCGTTCAAGCGCTAATTGGGTCTTCGACAGGGCGGCCCCATCATGGATGCGCCGCCCGCAGGAGACACAAGATGATCGAACTTCGTCCTTTCGACAGCCTGGGCGGCGCCAATCATGGCTGGCTGGATGCCAAGCATCATTTCTCGTTCGCCGGCTATCATGATCCCGCCCGCGTCCATTGGGGCAATCTGCGCGTCTGGAATGACGACACGATCGCGCCGGGCACCGGCTTTCCGCCGCATCCGCACCGCGACATGGAAATCATCACCTATGTCCGCGAAGGCGCGATCACCCATCAGGACAATCTGGGCAACAAGGGCCGGACCGAGGCGGGCGATGTGCAGGTCATGTCGGCCGGCACCGGGATCACCCATTCGGAATATAATCGCGAGGATGTGACGACGCAGATCTTCCAGATCTGGATCATCCCGACCCGCGACGGCGAAGCACCCAGTTGGGGCTCGCGTCCCTTCCCCAAGGGCGAGCGCAGCGGCCAGTTCGTGACGCTGGCGTCGGGTTACGGGAATGACAATGACGCGCTGCCGATCCGCACGGATGCGCGGGTTGTCGCCGCGACGCTGAAGGCGGGCGAGAGCGCCGAATATCCGATCGGCAAGGATCGCAAGGCCTATCTGGTCCCGGCCACCGGCGCGATCCAGATCGACGATGTGCGGGCCAATGCCCGCGACGGCGTGGCGATCCAGGATCTGGATGTCATCCGCGTGACGGCGATCGAGGATAGCGAGATCGTGCTGGTCGACGCGGCCTGACGATAAAAGGGAAGGGGTGCGGGTAATGCGCCCCTTCTTTTCCAGAATATAGAACAGAGTGACCGATTTTATCCGGCTGATCCTGAAAGTGCGATCGCGCTAGAAGGAAGGCAAGGAAACGGTCCAGACGAACAGGGAGCCTTCTCATGCTGAACATCGCCACCCCGCGCCTCAGCTCCGCCGAATGGCAGGACGTGAAGGCCACCCTGAGCGCCGTTGCCGATTGCGGCTGTGGCGAACCGGCGGCGGCCGGCCCGGTCCGCTCGCGGATCGGCCATGCGCTCGACGCGATCCTGGGACCGAAAAAGGCGCAGCCGGTGACGCTGGCCCCGCATCTGCACGATGTCCGCGAATTTCTCTGCGAATCCGGCCGCACCCGCGCGATCGCCGAACGCCATGTCCCCGCACTCGCCGCGCAGGGCTATAGCCGCGCCCAGATCGAGGCGCTGGCGCTGCTCGGCGCCTGACCCCATTTTCCGAAAAGAGGATAAGTCCCATGTCCATCCGCACTTCAGAGGTCGACGGCGTCGATCTGGTCATCCTGCCCCCGGTCCGCGATCTGGGCGATGGCTTCTCGGTCCGCCGCGCGCTGCCGTCCGCGCATCGCCGCATGGTCGGCCCCTTCATCTTCTTCGACCAGATGGGCGAGGCAACCTTCAACAGCGGCGAGGGGCTGGACGTGCGGCCGCACCCGCATATTGGCCTCGCCACCGTCACTTATCTGCTGGAGGGTGAAATCCTGCACCGCGACAGCGTCGGATCGGTCCAGTCGATCCGCCCCGGTGAGGTCAACTGGATGACCGCGGGCAGCGGCATTGTCCATAGCGAGCGCACAAGCGAGGAAAATCGCGCCAAGGGTGGCAAGCTGTTCGGCCTGCAGACCTGGGTTGCGCTGCCGACGCAGGCGGAGGAAGTCGATCCGGGTTTCGCCCATCACAAGGCCGACGAAATCCCGACGATCGAGGATGCGGGCACGCGCCTGACGCTGATCGCCGGCAGTTCCGACGGTCTGGTGTCGCCGGTGAAGACCTTCTCCGACATGGTCTATGCCGATATCGCGCTGCAGGACGGCGCCCGCTACCAGCTCAAGGCCGAGCATGTCGAACGCGCCATCTATGTGGTGCAGGGCCAAGTCGAGGTGATCGGCCAGACCGGTGGCTTTGCGACCGGCGAACTGGTGGTGTTCAAGCCCGGCGCAGAGATCATCCTGCGCGCCAGGGGCGCGACCCGGCTGATGCTGATGGGCGGCGAGCCGCTGCCCGAGAAGCGCCATATCTTCTGGAATTTCGTCTCGTCCTCGCCCGATCGGATCGAGCAAGCCAAGGCCGACTGGCAGGCGCAGCGCTTCGCCCCGGTGCCGGACGAGCATGAATTCATCCCCCTCCCGGCATAAGGAACAGCATCATGGCCCAGGGTAGCGCCCATATCGGCAAGGACCGGTATCGCACGGAGATCGTCGTCGGCGGTCATGCCCTCACCGCCGACGAGCCGGAGACGCTGGGCGGCGCCAATCTTGGCCCGGCCCCCTATGACCTGCTGCTGGCGGCGCTGGGGGCCTGCACCGCGATCACGCTGCGCATGTATGCGGAAAAGAAGGGCTGGCCGCTTGAATCGCTCGACGTGGCGCTGCGCCTGTCGGGCAAGGAGGAGAAGCGGATCGACCGCATGCTGACGATCGTCGGGCTGGACGCGGAACAGCGGGCGCGACTGGCCGATGTTGCCGAGCGGACCCCGGTCACGCTGACCTTGAAACAGGGCCTGCCGATCGCGACGACGCTGGCCTGATCGCGTTGGTGCTCAGGTCTGGAGCCTGGCCACAATCGCCCTGGCGGCGCGGGTGACATCGTCCCAGCTGATGTCGAAGCCGGCATCATTGCCATAATAGGGGTCGGTGACCCCGCTGCCCTCGCGCCCTGGCACCAGATCCATCAGCAGTGACAGGCTGGCGGTGCCATCGGCGGGGCGGATGCGGCGCAGATTGGCGAGATTGTCGCTGTCGAGCGCGAAGATATGGGTGAAGCGGTGGAAATCCGCCGGCTTCGCCTGTCGCCCGCGATAGCCACTGATGTCGATGCCATGGCGCCGCGCCACCGCCTGCGCGCGCGGATCGGGCGCGTCGCCGACATGCCAGTCGCCGGTGCCGGCCGAATCCACCACTATGTCCAGTCCGGCCTGTTCGGCCTCCGCCCGCAGCGCGGCTTCGGCCAGCGGGGAGCGACAGATATTGCCGAGGCAGACGAACAGGACCGACGCCTGCGTCATTCGGCGGCGGCCGTGCTGAGGCCGAGCGCCGGGATACCGATCGAGCGGCGGCCGCCGAAATCGGTCCGCGCGACGATCACGCCCAGCTTCTCCATATATTCGATCAGCCGGCGCACGCGGCCGGGCGAACTGGTGCCATAGGCGCGGGCCAGCACCGTATCCTCGGGGCAGGGCTCGCCCTCCATCGCCGCGCGGGCGATCAGCAGGAAGGGGGCCAGCATATCCTCGGGCACCGGATCGGCGGCGCGGATCGGTTCTTCCCAGCGCGGGTCGGCCGAATCGCTCATGCCGGCGAGCGCCATGGCGAAGCGCTTGCGGAAGGCGGGCAGGTCGAGCGGCGGCTTGCGCAGCCCCTTCATCCGGCAGCGGACGCC
>NZ_NOIW01000082.1:0-23945 GCF_002708645.1 Sphingobium sp. IP1 | reverse complement strand
CCACAGCGCGCACCAGTCCCGCGGCCTCCCCCGCCGCCCCCCACCCCCCCCCCCCCCACCCCCCCCCCCCCCGCGCGCCCCCCCCCACCCCCCCCCCCCCCCCCCCCCCCCCCCCCCCCCCAGCCAGCACCCCCGCCGCTGCCCCAGCCGCTGTCGGAGGGGCCCCAGATGATGACCGGGCCGGCACCGCCGCGATAGCGGCGACCGCGACGGCCGCGGCTGGCGAACATGGAGATGCCGACGATGACGATCACGATGACCCAGAAGACCAGCATCACGGCGCCGCCGCCGCTGTCACCCTTGCGCTCTTCCGCCTCGGCTGCGGCGGCGCGCGCCTTCGCCTCCTCGGGCGGTAGGGTCAGCAGGGTGGCGAGTTCGTTGACACCCGCGTCGATGCCGCCGGGAAAGTCGCCCGCCTTGAAGCGCGGGATGATGGCGGTGCGATAGATGCGCGAGGCGAGCGCGTCGGTGACGATACCCTCGACACCATAGCCGGTGGCGATCCACACCTTGCGCTCGTTCGGGGCGACCAGCAGGATCGTGCCGTCGTCCTTTTCCTTGCTGCCGATGCCCCAGCTGCGACCGAGCTGATAGGCATAGTCGCCAATCTCATAGCCCTGGAGGTCGGGCACGGTGGCGACCACCACCTGCCGGCCGCTCTGCTTGTCGAGCGCGGCAAGCTTGGCGGTCAGCGCCTGCTCCTGCTGCGGCGAGAGCAGATTTGCGGCATCGACCACCTGGCCGGTCAGCTTGGGAAAACTCTGTGCCTGCGCCGCCGGTATGAAGACCAGCAGCGCAAGGACCAGCAGCAGGCGCCTCAGCATCGTTATCGGCTCAGTTGCCGAAGTCGACCTTGGGCGCTTCTTCCGCGCCGGGCGTGACCGCCTGGAACGGGGCCATGGGCTTGGCGCCATGGATCAGCTTGGCGCCGATCGCGTCGGGGAAGGTGCGGATGCGGGTATTATAGGCCTGCACCGCTTCATTATAGTCGCGGATCGAGACGGCGATGCGGTTTTCCGTGCCTTCCAGCTGCGACTGGAGCTGGAGGAAATTCTCGTTGGTCTTGAGGTCGGGATAGGCCTCGACCGAGGCGAGCAGGCGGCCAAGGCCCTGGCTCAGCTGTGCCTGGGCGGCCTGATATTGCGCGACCTTGGCCGGATCGGACAGGTCGGCAGCATTGATCTGGATCGACGTCGCCTTGGCGCGGGCTTCGGTCACCGCGGTCAGCGTCGCCTGTTCCTGCTTGCCGGCGGCCTTGACCGTGGCGACGAGATTGCCGGTGAGGTTGGCGCGGCGCTGATATTGCGCCTGGACGTCAGCCCATTTGGCCTTGGCATTTTCCTCGGCAGTGGGGACGCTGTTGATGCCGCAGGCGGACAGCGCAAGCGCGCCCATGACCGGCAGCAAAAGGCGGGAGAGGCGACGCGGGAAAAGCATGGAACATCCTCGGCTCTGTTTCGCTGACGGAAATAGGGCGTTGTCGGATGGCGTGCAACGGGCCATGCAGAGTTTATCGAAGGCGAGACAAGAGGTTCATCATGGGGCTGATTTCGGAATTCAAGACGTTCATCAATCGCGGCAATGTCATGGACCTGGCGGTTGGTGTCATCATCGGTGGCGCGTTCGCCACCATCACCAAGTCGCTGACCGATGACCTGATCATGCCGGTGGTCGGCTATCTTTTCGGCGGCGCTGACTTTTCGGGCTACTTCCTGCGCCTGGGCGACCTGCCCGAGGGGTTCAAGGGCAATCCCAACAGCTATGCCGACCTGAAAGCGGCCGGTGTCGCCATGTTCGGCTGGGGCCAGTTCCTGACCGTGCTGGTCAATTTCATCATCCTGGCCTTCATCATCTTCCTGCTGGTGAAGCTGGTGAACAAGGTTCTGGCCAAGCCCGAGGAAGCGCCGGCACCGGCCGTCACACCGGAGGATATCGTGCTGCTGCGCGAGATTCGCGACTCGCTGAAAAAATAAGCGATTGCGACGAACCGAGGCCCCGGTGGGAACCATTGGGGACGCGGCCGGTTGATCGGCGTCAGGGTTCGGGATGGCAAGGACCGTCCCGGACCTCGTGTCGAACATGTCAGCCCTGAGGGGGCGCAACAGGAGAAAACGCTGTGAAAAGCTTCGTCGCAATCCTTGGCCTTGCCAGCATGGTCTCGCTCGCCGCGTGCGATTCCAAGCAGGAAAACAAGGTCGAGAATGCCTACGAGAATCAGGCGGACGCTCTCGACAACCAGGCCGCGAACATGGAAGCGATGGCCGACAACCTGTCGGGCAACGCCGAAAACGCAGCCGAAAATGCGGCCGATGCGCTGGAGAACAAGGCCGACGCCACCCGCGAGGCGGGCGAGGCTGCCGCCGACGCGGTGGAGAAGAAGCAGCACTGATCCGCTGCGGCACCGACCATCGGGCCAAAGGGGCGTCGCGCTTGCGGCGCCCTTTTTCTTTGCCGGCTCTCGCCTTTAACGGCCCCTTAACCACGGCCGGCCATGGTGCCCTCGCGCGCATCCAAAGGTCGTGGGAATGGACGAGTTACTTCAGGAATTCATATCCGAAACGCAGGAAACGCTGGAGGCTCTGGCGGGCGAAGTCGTCGCCTGGGAGGCCAATCCGGGCGATAGCCAGCGGCTGGACGCCATTTTCCGCTTCTTCCATACGGTGAAGGGGAGCTGCGGCTTCCTCAATCTGCCGCGCTTCGAGAAATTGAGCCACGCGGCCGAGGATGTGCTGTCGGAGATTCGCGCCGGCAATCGCAAGCCCGATCCCGCGACCGTCAGCGCGGTGCTGGCGATCATGGACCGGATCGGCGAATTGGCCGAGGCGGTGGCGCGCGGCGCGGCCTTGCCCAACGAGAATGACGAATATCTGATCGGCGCGCTGACGCAGGTGGAGGCGCCGTCCGCCCCAGCCGAGGAAGCGGAACCCGAAGAGCCCGCGGCCCCGGTCGCGGCGGTGCGCCAGGGCCAGGCGTTGCGCACCATCCGCCTGCCGCTGTCGCTGATCGACCAGCTGATGAACGGCGTGTCGGACATGGTGCTGGCGCGCAACGAATTGTCGCGCAAGCTGCGCGACCGGTCGGCCGACCCCGAACTGGACAGCGCGTTCGAGCGGCTGTCCAACTGTGTCGCCGACATGCGCGACGTGATTTCCAAGACCCGCATGCAGCGGGTCGAGCGCCTGTTCGCGGCGATGCCGCGCATGGTGCGCGACCTGAGCCGCGATCTCGACAAGCGGATCGAATTGAGCCTGGAAGGCGGCGATGTCGAGATGGACCGCGAGATGGTGGAGATGGTCGTCGACCCGCTCACCCATATCGTGCGCAACAGCATCGACCATGGCATCGAGACGCCCGAGCGGCGGCGTGCGGCGGGCAAGCCGGAGGCCGGCCGGTTGCGGCTGGAGGCGCGCCAGTCGGGCAACCAGATCGTGATCGAGATCAGCGATGACGGCGCCGGCATCAACACCGCGCGGCTGGTGGAAAAGGCGATTGCTGCCGGGCGGCTGACGCCCGACGCGGCGGCGCGGATGACCGAGCAGGACAAGCTGGACCTGATCTTCCAGCCGGGACTGACGACGGCCGCCAAGGTGACGGCGGTGTCGGGGCGCGGTGTCGGCATGGACGTGGTGCGTGCCAATATCGAACGGATCGGCGGCGTCATCGCGCTGGATAATCATCCGGGGCAGGGGCTGCGCATCACGCTGCGCGTGCCGCTGACGCTGACCATCATTCCGGGCCTGATCGTGCGCGCCGGGGGGCTGCATTTCGCGATCCCGCGTGCGGCGGTGGTCGAGATACTGCACGACAATAACGAGATGATGCAGATTGCCGATGTCGGCGGCGCCAAGATCGCGACGATCCGGTCGCTCCGCCATTCGATGATCGACCTGGAAGATGTGCTGGGCATGGACAAGCCGCAGCAGATCGGGCCACGCGCCGTGATGGTGGTGCGATCGGCGACCGGCGTGCCCTTTGCCATGGGCGTGTCCGCGGTCGAGAATCATGAGGAACTGGTGATCCGTCCCGCATCGCCGCTGGTGATGGCGAGCGGCGTCTATGCCGGCATGACCCTGCCCGACAATGGCAAGCCGATGCTGCTGCTGGATGCGGCGGGTCTGGCCAATGCGGCGCGCCTGCCGAACCTGATCGACGATCGCGCCCATGGGGCGGTGGCGGATGCCGCCGCGCAGGAGGCCGGCGTCGAAATGGTGGCGGCACTGCGCTTCGAGGAATTGTCGGGCGAACGGCGCCTGCTGCGCCTGTCGCTGATCGAACGGGTCGAGGATATCGACGCCAGTCTGTTCGGCCGGTCCGGTGGCCAGGCCTTCGTCCGGCTGGACGAGCGGCTGGTGCCGGTGGTGAACGGCCGCCACGCCTTTGCCGAGGACAAGGTTTGCGCGCTGCGCCTGCGCAATGGCAGCCTGGAAGCCTGTTACCCGGTCGCGGCGGTGCTGGACATCGTCCAGATGCCGCTGGTGCCGGACATGGTGGCGATGCACGGCATGCTGAGCGGCGTCGCGGTGGTCGATGGCGAGCATCTGGAGGTCATCAACCCCTTCGCCCTGTTCGCCGCGCTGCCGCAGGAGCCGATCGCGCTGCACAGCCGGGGCCGTTGCCTGCTGGCCGATGCGGAGGATGGCTGGACCCGCGAGATATTGGCGCCGCTGCTGCGCCAGGCCGGGCATGAAGTGGTGCTGGGCCTGCCGGGCGACGCCGTCGATGCGCAGGATATCGTGCTCTATTCGGCCGGCGATGTCGGCCAGGTGGCCGAGATCATGGGGTGCCGGGTGGTGCATCTGCGCGCCACGCCGCGGGCCACCGGGCCGATGGATGCCAGCATCTACCGCTATGACCAGGACGCGCTGATGGCGGCGCTGTCCGGCGTACGCGGATAAGGGGAAGAGCGATGGAGCAACTCTATCTGTTGGCGACGCTGGCCGGCGCCCGGATCGCGGTCGATGCCAGCGAGGTCGAGGCGGTGGTCAAGCTGACCGAGATATCGCCCGTGCCCGGCATGGGCGTGCATGTTGCGGGTCTTTCCGCACTGCGCAGCCGCGTGCTGACGATCATCGATGTCGCGGCGCTGATTCATGGGCGCGCGACCCCGGCGGACCAGCGCGACCTGGCGATCATCGCCAATATCAGCGGCCATAGCTATGGCCTGATGGTCGATGGCGTGTCGGATATCTGCCGTGTGCCCGAGGGCGAACTGCCGCTGCGCGGACAGCTCGACCCGGCCTGGATGCCCTTTGCGCGGGGCGTGGTGGAGCATGAGGGCGTGCCCCATCTGCTGGTGTCGCTGGCCGGCTTCATCGAGGCCGGTGCCCAGGCACAGGCGGCCTGATCGCTTGGCCGCGTCGTTTACCATTTCCTCGCCTTTCGCGTTTACGCCTCTCCTCCCGGCACGTAAAAATCAAAGGGACGCTTCATGAAGAACTGCCTGGTCGTCGATGATTCCAAGGTCATCCGCAAAGTGGCACGCCACATATTGGAATCGCTGGACCTGACCGTGACCGAAGCGGTGGACGGGCAGGATGCCCTGACCCAGTGCGAGGCCAGCCTGCCCGACGTGGTGCTGCTCGACTGGAACATGCCGGTGATGAGCGGGATGGAATTTCTGCAGGCGCTGTCGGCCACCAAGATGGAGGCCCGGCCCAAGATCATCTTCTGCACCACCGAAAACGGCATCAGCCATATCAAGGCGGCGGTCGAGGCCGGTGCCGACGAATATGTGATGAAGCCGTTCGACCGCGAGACGCTGGAGAGCAAGCTGGCGATCGTCGGGGTCATCTAGGCCCGGTCCCTCCCTTCGAGGATATCGCCGTCTTTCCCAGCCTCTTCGTTCTGAAAGCCCGTCAATGACCGCCTTCGTGCCGACCATGGTCAGCCTCGACAGCCACACCGCTCCCGCGGTGCGCACGCTGGTGGTTGACGATTCGGTGGTGGTGCGCACGGTGATCGAGCGCATCCTGAACGCCGATCCCGGCTTTACCGTCGTCCACAAGACCAACAGCGCGGAAAATGCGCTGCGCTATCTGGCCGAACATAGTGTCGACCTGGTGCTGCTCGACATCGAGCTGCCGGGGCAGAGCGGCCTGGCCGCGCTGCCCGCGATCCTGCGATCGAACCCGCAGGGCAAGGTGGCGATCCTGTCGGGTCGCTGCGAGGAGGGCAGTGCGGCGGCGGTCGAGGCGCTGGCGCTGGGCGCGAGCGATATTCTCTCCAAGCCGGGCAGCGGCAGCTTTGGCGAACAATTCCCACAGGCATTGATCGATCGGCTCGGCCGGCTGTTCGGCGGCGAAGCGCCGACGGCACCGGCGCAGCGGTCGACCATGGTTCCGCCCGCCCATGCGCCCGGCGCAGTGGTCGAACCTCTCGCCTGCCTGGGCATCGGCGCGTCGACCGGGGGCATCCATGCGCTCAGCCAGTTGTTCAGCGGCCTGACCGCACCGCTGGGCGTGCCGATCCTGCTGACCCAGCATCTGCCGGTCAGTTTCACCGTCTATTTCGCGCAGCAACTGGCGCGCATGACCAGCCTGCGGGTCAAGGTGGCGGAGGCCGGCGACCAGTTGGCGCCCGACACCGTCTATGTCGCGCCGGGCGACGCCAATCTGCTGCTGCGGCGCGGGCTGCATGGCCGGGTGAGCGTGGTGCTGGACCCGGAACGGACGCCGTCGGGCAATCTGCCGGGTGTCGATCCGATGTTCGCCGCCATGGCCGATGTCTATGGCGCGGGCGCGGCGGGGATCGTGCTCACCGGCATGGGCCGCGACGGCACGGCCGGGGCGCGGGATATCGTGGCAGCGGGCGGCTGGATCGTCGCCCAGGATGAGCCAAGCAGCGTGGTATGGGGGATGCCGGGATCGGTCGCGGGGGCAGGGCTGACCTGTGCCCTGATGGAACCCCATGCGATCATGGATTTTGTCGCACGACGCGGAAAGATGAACGACTGATGGCCTTGCCCCCTTCCAGGATGGGATCGGGCGCTGCCCGGATTTTGACGGGTCTGCTGGAAGCGCGGACCGGCCAGGTTCTGTCCGAGGGGCGGGCCTGGCGCATGGAGACGGCGCTGAAGCCCGTGCTGCGCGACCATGGCTTGCAGGATATCGACGAACTGGCCGGCAAGCTGCTGCGCAGCCGCAATCCGCGCCTGGACGAGGATGTGGTGAACGCCCTGCTGAACAACGAAAGCAGCTTCTTCCGCGATCTGCAGATTTTCGACCTCATCCACCGGCAGATATTGCCGCGTATCCAGGAGGCGCGGGGCGACCGGGTGCTGCGGATCTGGAGCGCGGGCTGTTCGACCGGACAGGAAGCCTATTCGCTGGCGATCCGCTTCTGCAACGAGGCGGCGCGCTGGGCGGGCTGGCGGATCGAGATATTGGCGACCGATATTTCTAGCGCGGCGATCGACCAGGCGCGCAGCGGCATTTTCTCGCAGATGGACGTGCAGCGCGGCCTGCCGATCGGCGACCTGATCAAATGGTTCGAGCCGGCGGGCGATGACTGGCGGGCGAACCCGGAGCTGCGACGGATGATCGATTTCCGTCAGGATAATCTGTTTGCCGCGCGGGTGCCGACCGGCGCCTATGACCTGCTGCTGTGCCGCAATGTGCTGCTCTATTTCTCGCCCGAACGGCGCCAGAGCGTGTTCGACCTGCTGGCCCGGCACAGCCACGACCGGTCTGTGCTGCTGCTGGGCGCGGGCGAGACGGTGATCGGCCAGAGCGAGGAATTCGTGCCGCATCCCGAATTTCGCGGCAGCTATGCGCGGCGGAGCCATTCGACCGATGCCGGCAATTCGGCCCGGCGCGCGGGCTAATCGTCCGCCGATCATTTACCACGCTTGATTGCCGCGCCGGTCTCGGCCATGATTCCGTTCGTGGCTGCATGACGCGGCGCGACGCAGGGCGGAACAGGGCGTGAGACTGGACTTTTCGTGGTGACGGGCCCTTTGCGATGACCGACATCCCCATGATCGAGACGCCGTCGCCCAATTATGACGAGCGCAGCCTGCCGATCACCATGCTGGTGCTCCATTATACCGGCATGCCGGACGCGGCGAGCGCCATCAACTGGCTGGCCAATGCCGAATCCAAGGTGTCGGCCCATTATGTCGTGACCGAGGATGGCCAGATCATCCGCATGGTGGCCGAGGACAAGCGCGCCTGGCATGCCGGCCGGTCGCATTGGCGCGGTATCGACGATGTGAACAGCGCCAGCATCGGCATCGAGATCGTCAATCCGGGGCATGAATGGGGCTATCGCCCTTTCCCCGAGGCGCAGATGGGGTCGCTGATCCCGCTGGTTCACGACATCGTCCAGCGCCACCGGATCACGCGCGGCAATATCGTCGGGCACAGCGACATCGCGCCAGCGCGCAAGCAGGATCCGGGCGAGCTTTTCCCCTGGGGGCAACTGGCGCGGTTGCGGCTGGCGCTGCCGCGACCGACCAAGAATCTGATGGACCCGCACTGGACCGACAGCGGCTTCATGCTGGCGCTGGAACGCTTCGGCTATGACATTGCCGAGCCGGAACCAGCGGTCGTCGCCTTCCAGCGGCGCTTTCGCCCCGAACTGATCGACGGCGTCATTGATGGCGAATGCCGGGCGATTTTGCTCGCCCTGTTGCTGCCCAAGCCGACAGGGGATGACTGACCCGATTTTTGCGCCTATAGGCGCCTGTGCCAGAGGGCCGGGCGGCCGCGGCGTGGCGGGTAACTTCCACGGCGAGGAAAGTCCGGGCTCCACGAAATGACGGTGCCGGCTAACGGCCGGCTGGAGTGATCCAAGGGACAGTGCAACAGAAAGCAGGTCACTAAGGCTTCGGCCCAGTGAAATTGAAAGGGTGCGGTAAGAGCGCACCGCGTCTGCGGCAACGCAAGACGGCACGGTAAACCCCACCGGGAGCAAGACCGAATAGGGGCGGCGCGCAGCTTGACTGCTAGGTCTGTTTCGACTGAGACCGCTCGGGTTGGTTGCTTGAGGGACGGAGCAATGCGTCCCCTAGAGGAATGGTCGCCTATCCCCCTTTGGGGGTGGACAGAACCCGGCTTACAGGCCCTCTGGCATTTCCCCTGTTGCGAGGTTATCGCAATAACCGGTCCGCGGTCTTGGGGGGATTCGGTTTGCGTAACAGATATTTGGCCTTGCTGATGGCGATGGCCGCCATGCCCGCTATCAGCCATGCGATGCAGGATGCGGCGCCGACAGCGCCTGCCCCCGCGCCCGCAACGCCCGCGCCCGCAACTGGCACGATCCAGCAATTGTTCGAGCAATCGACGCAAGCCACCGAGGCGGCGGATTATCCTCGCGCGCTTGAAATCCTCACCGCGCTCGAAGGCCGGGTGGTGCGCAATCCGCGCAGCCTGGCGATCGTGCGGGTGCGCAAGGCCATGGTACTGGCGGAACTGTCGCGCTGGGCCGAGGCGCGCGACCTGCTGAACCAGGCGGCGCCGGCCCTGCCCAGGGATGATGCCAGCCTGTCGACCGACCGCTATCGTGCCGCCTATACGCTGGGCCGCGTGTCGATGGGCGACCTCGACTATGTCGGCGCGCTGGCCCATTTCAGCGCGGCGCTGGCCGAAGCGGAAGGGCCGGCGGCGCGCATCCAGGCGCTGCTGGGACAGGCGCAGGCGGGCACGTTCGTCGATCCGGCCGAAGCGCTGAAGGCCGCCGAAGCGGCCAATGCCATTGCGGTGGCGGACCCCAAGATGTTCGACAAGGCGTCGCTGGCGCATATCGACCTGATCCGGGGGCGGGCGCTGCTCAATCTGGGCCAGTTCGATCCTGCGGAAAAACTGTTCGCACGGGCGGTGAAGCAGCAGGGTGGGCTGACCACCAGGGTCGATTTCGATGATCTCGTGACCCGGTCGGATGCGTCGATCGCCGCCATGCTGGCCGGCCATCGCGACACGGCGCGCAATTATCTGGTCTATACCGGTGCCGGGCGCATGCCGCAGCAGGACTTCACCCAGGGCGCGGACATGGCGCTGCCGCGCTGTGGCGAGGATGGCATCCAGCCCGAGGATTATGCCGTGGTGGAGTTCGGCATCAGCGACAGCGGTGCCGTTTCCTATGCCCGGCCGGTCTATGGATCGCGCCCCGGCCCGTCGGCGCTGGCGTTTGCGCGGGCGGTGCGGGACTGGTCGTGGCGGCCAGATGACGTGAATAAGATCCCGGCGCTGTTCCGGTTCGTGACGCGGCTGGAACTGCGCTGTTCGACCGCGGAAGGCGGTCCGTCGATGCTGGCGGGGCCGACCAAGGCGCTGGGCGACTGGCTGGAGGCCAGGCGCGTTCCCGGCCCGGTGCTGGACAATGTGCCGATCACCCGGCAGCGCGCGCTGCTGTTGCAGCAGGCGCAGCTGATCCGCAGCCAGAAGGGCGATGCGGCAGTGGAACTGGTGCCGGTGCTGATCCCGCTGCTCGCCGGATCGATGGCCGCGCGCGAGGATGTCGAGACCTATGGCCCGCTGCTGCGCCGGGTGGTGCGGACGGCGGATGCCCCGCCGCTGGCGCAATTGCGGGTCGACCGCCTGGTCCATGATGCAGCCGAGCATGTGGATATCCGTATCCGGGCCGATTCCCCCTATGCATTGCGCGCCGCCGACTATCAGGCCGATGCCGATGCACGGGCGACCTTCGCGATCCTGGCCTATGATGATCTGAGACCCAGGGAAAAGGCCGGGTCGCAGGCGCTGCTCAACGCGGTGATCGATGATGGCGCCTTGCCGGCCAATGACCCGCTGCGCGTGGCGGCGCTGGTGCGGCGGGCGAGCCTGCAGGCGACCGGCGGCAATCTGGAAGCGGCACGGGCCGATTATGCCGCGACCGGATTGTCGGCGCAGCAATGTTCGATCGTCGATGCCAAGCCCAGCCTGCGCAGCGCGCCGGTGTCCTCCGCCGATTATCCCACGGACATGGTGTCCGTGGGTGTCGAGGGATGGACGCGGGTCCAGTTCGACATCGCGGCGGACGGCACGACCCGCAACCAGCGGGCCGTCATCACCTATCCGCCGATGATCTTTGGCACCAACGGCACGAAGATCGTGACGCGGGCCAAATATGAGCAAAGCTATCGCCCCGATGGTGGCCTTGGCTGCGGCGGCAACATGCAGGGGGTGACTTTCCGTCGCTAATCCCGGCGCAGGGCTGGCTTTCCGGGCGCGGCTTCCCTAATTTGGTCCGATGGCAAGACAGAGCCGATCCAATGACTGGGGTTTTCCCCGCTGGCGTGCCTATGGCGCGACGCGGGAAGCGCAGCGCGTGCGCATCTGCGACCGTTTCGGCTGTGACCAGCCGGGTAACTGCCCCGCGCCCAAATCGCCCAACAGCCCGGACCGCTGGTATTTCTGCAGCGAGCATGCGGCCGAATATAACCGTAACTGGGACTATTTTCAGGGACTGGACGAGGAAGAACGGGCCGAGCGCGAGCGCACCGAACGGCGCGATGCCGGCGGCTATCAGTCGAGCGCCCATCATGGCTGGGGCGGTCCCGGCGACGGCAGCCGGTCGCGCGACGAGATGCACGCGCTGCAGGCGCTGGGGCTGGAGGATGACGCCGATTTCGAGGCGGTGCGCAAGAGCTGGCGCAGCCTGGCCAAGGAATATCATCCCGACGTGAAGCCGGGCGATGCCGAAGCGGCGGTGCAGTTCCAGACGATCCAGGCCGCCTATGAGGTGCTGCGCGCGGCCGAGGAACGGCGCACCTGGAAGCCGCGGGGCGCCAGCGATTGAAGGATCATGTCCGGTCCAACTGGCAAAATGCCGTGCTGGTTTGCCGCAAATGCTCGAAGAAGCTGGACGGCGGCTTCGGCAAGGATGGCGAAGAGCGGCTGGCCAAGGCGCTGCGGCGGCATCTGTCGCTGAAGAAGGGGCGCAAGGCGGCGGCCGGCATCATCGAGGTGAATTGCCTGGGCGTCTGTCCCAGGGGCGCGATCACCGTGGTCAATGGCGCCGCGAGCCGAGACTGGCTGCTGGTACGGCCGGGGGCGGATCTGGACGCGCTGGCGGCGGCGCTGGACCTGCCGGCGCAGGCGGAATCGCAGAATCCGGGCTGACTTACGCAAAATGCGTAAATCCGGACGGGCCTGTTAAGCCTATCCTTACCAACATTTCCTAGGGGGGATGCCATGCGGATATGGCTTCCTTCCTCGCGCGGTGCGGTGCTGCTGGTCCAGCTCGCGATCATCCTCCTGGGTCTCGCCCTGCTCTATGGCAATCCGCCGGCGCAGGGGCGCATCCTGCTGATCCCGATGACGGCCGGTGCGCGCGCGCATCTGGTGCCCGATGCGGTGGCGCATGGCGCCCGGCTGGTGGCGAGCGGACGCCTGCCCGGATCGATGGTGGTGGAAGGGCAGCGCGATGCGCTGCTGCCCCTGTTGCGGGGTGGTATCTTGCCGCTGCGCGCCTTTGCCGCGGCCTGTGGCGAACCGGTGGGAGGATTGGCCTGATGGCGTTCAACAGTCTCGAAAGCATGCGCCTGCATGGCCTGCGCATCCTGCTGCTGTGCAGCCTGATCTGGACCGTGCTGATCGGCATTGGCGGCATGATGATCGGCAATGAGCGGGCGGCGCCCGCCATGCTGCTGTCGGCGTTGGCCAATATCCTGCCGACCTGGATGGTGATGCGGCGTCGCAACGACCTGGAGGTGCGGCTGGTGATGGGGACGCTGGCGGCGGTGCAGCCGGCAATCACGCTGTTCCTGCTGAGCGGCCATGTCTGGCAGATGGACGCGCACATGTATTTCTTCGTGGCGCTCGCCTCGCTGGCGGTGCTCTACGACTGGCGGCCGATCCTGCTGGCGTCGGTGCTGATCGCGCTGCATCATCTGGTGCTGACCTATGTCGCGCCCAACTGGGTGTTTTCGGGGCAGGCGGAGATCGGCCGGGTCATCATCCACGGCTTTGCAGTGGTGCTGCAGGGCACGATCCTGGGCTATCTCAGCATCAAATTGCATGGGCTGCTGCTGGCGCAGGATGCGCATGTGGCGGACACCGCCCGGCTGGCGCGGGAAGCGCAGGCGGGACGCAATGCGGCGGAATCGGCGATGGATGCCCAGCGCCAGTCCGACGCGCGCGAGGCGCATCTGCGGATCGAACGGGACGCCGAAAAGACACGGATGGCACAGGACCGGCGCAGCGAGACGCTGGCGCTGGTCGGCGCCTTCCGCCAGTCGGTGGCGGGCGTGGTGAGCGCGGTCAGCGCGGCAACGGGCGAACTCAAGGAATCGGCCGGTCTGCTGCATGATCTGGCGCACCGCGCGAGCGTGGGCACGGACGAGACGATGGCGGCGGCGGGCCAATCCTCGGCCAGCGCGGCGGTGTTGGCGCGGCGGATCGAGCAATTGTCCGAATCGATCAGCGCAATCGCGGCGGCGGCCAGCCAGCAGGCGAGCCTGGGCGGCGAGGCGCAGCGCGTGTCGGTGGCGGGGCATGAGGCGATGCAGGCGATGGAAGGGCGCACCGCGTCGATCACCAGCTTCGCCGATTCGATCACCGAGATTGCTGCCCGCACCAATTTGCTGGCGCTCAATGCCACGATCGAGGCGGCTCGGGCCGGCGAGGTCGGGCGCGGCTTTGCGGTAGTGGCCGGCGAAGTGAAGCAACTGGCCAACCAGACGGCGAGTGCGACCGGCGAAATCCAGTCGCTGGCCTCGTCCGCGCGGCAGGGGGCCGGGGTGGCGCAGGAAGCCCTGTCCGAGGTCGCCGGGAGCGTCGAGGAACTGGCGCAGGCGGCGCAGGCGATCCAGCGTGCGGTGGCCGACCAGCGCGATGCGACGGCGGCGATCGGCCAGTCGGCGCGCGATACCGCCCGCGATGCCGATCATATGGCGCAGCGCATGGCGACCGTGGCCGATGTCGCGCGCAATACCGAAAATCTGTCCGATCGCGTGTCGAGCGCGGCGGCTGGCCTGTCGCGCACGGCGCAGGAGTTGCAGCGCGCGACCGACCTGTTCGTGGCGCAGCTGGAAGCGGCCTGATCGCCGGTCAGCCGGCGCGGGCTATTGGGCCGGTTGCCTGGTCATCGAGGGAGCGTGCCAGCGGGTAGAGGATGCGCTCCTCCCGATCGATCCGCCGGCCGAGGGCATCCAATATCCGGCCGCTGTCGGCGCAGAAGCCGCGCCAGTCGCGGATGATCCGCTCGTCCGTCCAGGCGGCCATGTAGCGGGCGAAGCTCTCGGCCAGCGCGCCGATCTCGGCCTGGATGCGCGCGGCGGTGGCGCGGACGCGATCGTCGCCCTGGCGCTGGAGCGCGGGGTAGAGGATGCGATCCTCCAGCGCGAGATGGGCCATCAGCTTGCGCGCCAGTTGCCAGCGCAATGCGCTCACCGCCTGGGGCAGGTCGGGATCGGCGATCGCCTGGCGCAGTTGCGCGGCGATCAGGGCGATCTCCTCATGCTGCGTCCCCAACTCGTCCATGTTCATCGCGATCATCCTCCCTGCCCCGTGCGATCATGCATCGGCCGGCGTTAAGAGGGGATTGGAGCGCAGGGCAGGCAAAGCGCGCAAAGCCTGTAAAAAGAAAGACCGCCCGGCGCCTGCGCACCGGACGGTCCTTCTGTCATCGATCCTGTGGATCAGGCCCCATCGGAGCCTGTCGCGATCAGGCCGGCTGGTCGGCGCGGCTGGCGCCCTGGCCGTCGAGATTGAGGGCAGCAAAGTCCCAGTTAATCGCTTCCTTCAGCAGCTTTTCGGCATAGGCAGGGCGCAGGTTGCGATAGTCGATATAATAGGCATGTTCCCACACATCGAGGATCAGCAGCGGGGCGTGGCCTTCATGGGCGACGGGGGTGTCGGCGTCATGATAGCTGGTCACTTCCAGCTTGCCGTCCTTCAGGATCAGCGCGGCCCAGCCGCTGGCGAAGTGGCCGACGGCCTCTGCCTTGAGCTTTTCGATCAGCGCGTCGACCGAACCGAAGGCTTCCTCGATCTTGGCGAGCAGTTCGCCGGTCGGGGCGGTCTTCACCGGCGACAGCGAGTTCCAGTAGAAGGTGTGGTTCCAGATCTGGCCGACCTGGTTGAACAGGCCGCCCTTCGACGACTTGATCAGCTCGACCAGCGACTTGCCCTGCAGGCTTGCGTCGGCGGCGACCAGTTCATTGGCCTTCACGACATAGGCATTGTGATGCTTGCCGTGGTGGAAGTCGAAGGTTTCGACCGACAGGATGTCGCCAAAGGCGTCCTTGGCATAGGGAAGATCGGGCAGAACAAAGGCCATGGCGGAACTCCTCGGGTTCGTTATGGGGCGGCTCGCAGTGATGGTTGCGATGCCGGTTTATCATATGGTCCATGCGGGGCGTGGACGCCTCCGTCGCTTCCCATATGCGCACCCAACGCCCAAGAAAACCAATATGTGCCTATTGCGAAACGATCGCAGAAACAGGCGGTTGGCGGGGGTTTCGGACGGTGACGGCCGGGCAGGGGCTGGGCGGCTTGCTTGACAGGCGGGACGGGGCCGAACATGATCCCGGTCATGCCGTTCAAGGTCATCTTTGCGCGCTTCCGCCATCATGGGGGACAGCTTCTCGCGGGCCATCCGCCCCGGACCTGACAGGCATGGCGCCGGCAGGTCCGGGGCACCCTTCTTGACGCCTTGCGCCCGAGGACCGGGCGCGCACCCCTATCAGGAAGTTTTCCCATGACCCTGCAACAGAAATGGGCGGCCGTGCCGCCGATCCATATCGTCGAATCCGAAGCCGACATGATTTCCGACCTCGCCTGGGCGGCGCGCGACCGCTTTCCGGACGTCAGCCAGTTGTTGCTGGAGGAGGTCGGCCGGGCGCAATTGTGCAGCCGGGCGGCGCTACCGGCCGATGTCGCGGCGATGGGATCGACCATCCTCTATCGCGATGGTGCGCGCGGGGCGCCGCGCCGGGTGGAACTGGTCTATCCCAGCCATGCCGATGTGGCGCTGGGCCGGATATCGATCCTGACGCCGGTCGGCGCCGCCTTGATCGGGATGCGGGCGGGCAATGCAATATTGTGGCCGGACCGCGACGGCCATCTGCGCGACATCCTGGTGGACGAGGTGGTTCAGGCGCAAGCCTGAACCACCCGGATCAGCGCCGTGTCAGCCCTGCGGCGGGGTGGTTTCGCCCACCTCGTCGCTGTCCAGGCCATCGTCCAGGGTCAGGCCGTGGCGTAGCAGCATCGGGATGTTGGCGCCGGCGAAGACGACCGAGACGATGGTGACGCCCCAGACCTTGACCGCGAGCCAGGCATCGAAGCTCATCGACCGGCGCATGAGTTCGTTGGCGACCGCCATGGCGACGAAGAAGAGGGCCCAGTTGCGCGACAGCTTGCGCCAGCCTTCCTCCGTTAGCCCGTCATAGGCCGCCTGGAGCAGATATTTGAGCAGCGGCTTGCCGCGCAGCAGCCCGGCGAACAGCATCAGCGCGAAGAAGGCGTAGATGATGGTCGGCTTCAACTGGATGAAGCGCTGGTCGTGGAAATAGATGGTGAGGCCGCCGAAGAACAGGATCAGCAGCGCCGAGAGCCACAGCATCGGCGAGACCCGGCCGAGCTTCACCTTCGAGATGATGACGGCGATGACGATCGCGGCCATGAAGGCGGCGGTGCCAAAGCTCATGGCGGTGATCGGATTGCCCGCACCCCAGAACCAGCCCGCGCCCTTGTAGCTCAGGAAAAAGACCAGCAGCGGCCCGAAATCGAGCGCGAGGCTGAGGCTGCCGCCATGGGCGGGCTTCTTGGCGTCAGCGGGCATAGGCCGTCCCCGCGATCGCGCGTGCCATGTCGCCGGCATCGAAGGGGCGCAGATCCTCGATCTTTTCGCCCACGCCGATGGCGTGGATCGGCAGGCGATATTTCTCCGCCGCCGCGACCAGCACGCCGCCGCGCGCCGTGCCGTCCAGCTTGGTCATGACCAGGCCCGTGACCTGTGCAGTTTCCTTGAAGACTTCGATCTGGTTCAACGCATTCTGTCCCGTGGTGGCATCGAGGACCAGGACAACGTCGTGCGGGGCGGCCGGGTTCAATCGGCCGAGCACGCGGCGCACCTTGGCCAGTTCGTCCATCAGTTCGGTCTTGTTCTGCAGGCGGCCGGCGGTGTCGACGATCAGCACGTCGATGCCGGTGGCCGTCGCCTGCTTGACCGCGTCGAACACGATGCCCGCCGCGTCGCCGCCTTCCTTGCCGGCGACGATGGGCACGCCGAGGCGTTCTGCCCAGACCTTCAATTGGCCGATGGCGGCCGCGCGGAAGGTATCGCCCGCCGCCAGCATCACGCCATAATCCTGTTCCAGGAAATTATTGGCGAGCTTGGCGATGGTGGTCGTCTTGCCCGATCCGTTGACGCCGATCACCAGGATCACCTGCGGCCGCGGAAAGGCTTCGATCTCGAGCGGGCGGGCGACCGGGGCCAGCACCTTCTCGATCTCCTCCGCAATGATCTCGCGCAGATATTCCTCGGTCAGTTCCTTGTTGTAGCGCCCTTCGGCGAGGCGATCACGCACCCGGCCGGCCATCGCCGGGCCGAGATCGGACATGATCAGGGCTTCCTCGATCTCGTCGAGGGTCTGGTCGTCGAGCGCGGCCTTGGTGAAAAGGCCGGTCAGATTCTCGCCGAGCTTGTCGGATGTGCGCTTGAGGCCGCCGAAGAGGCGGTCGCGCCAGCTGGTGCCGGTGTCAGTCATTATTGCGCCTCTTGCGCGATCAGCGCGCCATTCTCAAGGCCGCTGATGCGGGCAGCGACGATCGTGGAGGGGGGCTGGGGCGTGGTGAAGCGCACCGGCGCGAAATTTTCCGCATGGCCCGACAGGCCGTTGCGTTCGACCAGCACCGACTGGTGGGTGCCGACCAGACGGGCGAGCCAGGCGTCGCGCTGGGCCGCGCAGGCATCGCGCAGCAGGGCGGCGCGCGCCTTGATGGTGGCGCGATCCAGCTGGGGCATGCGCGCGGCCGGCGTGCCGGTGCGCGGCGAATAGGGGAAGATATGGCCGTGGACGATGTCGCAATCGGCGATCAGCGCCAGGCTGTTGGCGAACATGGCGTCATCCTCGGTCGGGAAGCCGGCGATGATGTCGGCGCCGATGCTGATGTCGGGGCGGGCGGCCTTCACCCGCTCGACGATGCGGACGGCATCGGCGCGGGCATGGCGGCGCTTCATGCGCTTCAAGATCATGTCGTCGCCGGCCTGCAGCGAGAGATGCAGATGCGGCATCATCCGTGGCTCATGGGCGATGAGGTCGAACAGCCGCTCGTCAATCTCGACACTGTCGATCGAGGAGAGGCGCAGCCGGGGCAGGTCCGGGACATGGCGCAGCAGTCGTTCGACAAGCTGGCCGAGCGAGGGGCTGCCCGGCAGGTCGGGGCCATAGCTGGTGACATCGACGCCGGTCAGCACGATTTCGCCATAGCCTGCATCGACCAGTTGCTTCGCCTTGTCGATCACCGCGCCGGCGGGGACGGAGCGGCTGTTCCCCCGACCATAGGGGATGATGCAGAAGGTGCAGCGATGGTCGCAGCCATTCTGCACCTCCAGAAAGGCGCGGGCATGTTCGGCAAAGGCGCTGGCCATGTGCGGCGCGGTGTCGCGCACGGCCATGATGTCGGAGACGTTCACTTTCTCCGCCACCGGGGCGAAGGCGGCGGCCTCCAGCTTTTCGCGGTTGCCGATGACGCCGTCCACTTCCGCCATGGCGGCGAAGGTCTGGGGCTCGGTCTGGGCGGCGCAGCCGGTGACGAGGATGCGGGCGTCGGGGCGGTCGCGCCTGGCGCGGCGGATCGCCTGCCGGGTCTGGCGCACGGCCTCGGCCGTCACGGCGCAGCTATTGACGACGATCAGGTCGTCCTGCGCGCCGGCCATTTCGCGAATAGCCTCGCTTTCCGCGATGTTGAGCCGGCAGCCCAGGGTGATGATGTCGGGACCGGGCACGGTCAGAAGCGGTCCCAGTCCGCCTCGCCGTCGAACACATGGGTGGCGGGGCCGGTCATGCGGATCGTGCCGCCCGGCGCCCAGTCGATCTCCAGGTCGCCGCCCGGCAGGCTGACCGTCACCGGGCCGGTCATCAGCTTGCGGCGGATCGCCGCGACGGCGGTGGCGCAGGCGCCGGTGCCGCAGGCGCGGGTCAGGCCGGCGCCGCGTTCCCAGACGATCAGGCGCAGATGCTGCGGGCCGACGACCTGCGCGAAATTCACGTTCACGCGGGCGGGGAAAAGCGGGTCATGCTCGATCAGCGGGCCGAGCCGTTCGAAATCGACCGCGTCCAGATCCTCGACGAAGAAGATCACATGCGGATTGCCGACATTGACGGCGGCCGGCGCGGGCAGGTCTTCCCAGCTGGCCGACATCGTCAGCGTGTCCATCGGATAAGCGAGCGGGATCGCGTCCCAGTCGAAGCGGGGCGCGCCCATGTCGACGCTGGCGCCGCCGTCCACGCTCTTGGCGTCGAGCAGCCCGGCCCTGGTCCGGATCAGCACATCCTTGCCAACGAACAGCGGCACGCAGCGGGTGGCATTGCCGCAAGCCTCCACTTCCGAACCGTCGGAATTGAAGATCAGCATCGACACGTCGGCCTGGTCGCCGGCTTGCGGGGAGCCGATGACGATCAATTGGTCGCAGCCGATGCCGGCATGGCGATCGGCAATGGCGCGGGCGCGCGCCTCCGTCATCGCGACCGGCGCCTGGCGCGCGTCGATCACGACGAAATCATTGCCCAGACCATGCATCTTGGAAAAGCGGCTCATCATGGCGCCGCATTTAGTGTGGCGGGGCAGAAAAGGCGAGTCTTGGCTGCGCGCACGCGCGTACGGCTATTGTACGGGAGTTCGGAAGGCGACGAGCATGGCGCGGACGAAGGGGATAGGACGGCCGTCATTATCCTTGCCGCTTTCCATCGTAAGAGCGCGGGCCTGGGTGCAGGCGACGTTGACAAGTTTGGCGTCGTTCTTGTCGGGCTTGATGCCCTGACAATGGGTGACATGCCCGTCAGTATCGATCTTAACGACGAGGCCGACGCTTTTTTCGCGCGCACCCTTGGGAAGCTTTTGGACCTGTATTTCCATGTCGACGGGCATCGTGATGCTTTGTGTCGTGGACGGCTGGCGCTGGCTGGGCAGAAACCATTCCATACGGGTCTGCCACTCACTATAGATGGGGGCGCCAGTTTCGTCGGTCGCTGGTCGGAATTTCGCACGCGCTGTGACGAGGGAGCAGGTCTTTTCGTTTAGCTCCGATGACAGTTGCGACTGGACGATATCGCAACGCACGACCCGCCCTTCCGGCGAAACAAGGATGACGAACCAGAGTATGCCTTCCTCGCCGCGCTTTCGGGCATCAGCCGGATAGTCACGAGCCGTCAGCCAACTGCGCCCGGTGTCGACCGGAGTCGAGTTGGCGAGAGCCGCCGCGAACATCAATCCGAACATGTCTATTATCCCCCCGCGGCTCCTGTTTCAGGGGCGGTGCGATAGGGCGAAATGATGACAAAACAATGTCTGGATCAGGCGCCCCCGCCGATGATTTCTGCATAGGCCGCCGGATCGACATTGGCGCCGGAGATGACGAGGGCGGTGGCGCCGTCAGTGGGCGGGGCGAGGCCGGCAAGCATGGCGGCGAGCGCCACCGCGCCGCCCGGTTCGACCACCAGCTTGAGCGTGGTGAAGGCGAAGCGCATTGCGTCGCGCACCTGATCGTCGCTGACGACGAGGCCGCCGGCGAGCAGGGCCTGGTTGATCGGGAAGGTCAGCGCGCCGGGGCTGGGGGCCAGCAGCGCGTCGCAGATGCTGCGCGCGTCGGGCGAGACGCTTTCGCGCACGCCGCTGGCGAGCGAGCGGGCGGTGTCGTCGAAGCCGGCGGGTTCGACCGCATAGACGGCGATGTCGGGGCGGGCGGCCTTGACCGCCGTCGCCGTGCCCGCTACCAGCCCGCCGCCGCCGCAGCAGACGAGAATCTGTGTGAGGTCGGCGCCGGCGGCCTGGGCCTGCTCCAATATTTCGAGGCCGATCGTGCCCTGGCCGGCGATAATGAAGGGATCGTCGAAGGACGGGACGAGGGTGGCGCCGCGTTCGGTGGCAAGGGCGGTGGCGATTGCCTCGCGGCTCTGGGTGAAGCGGTCATAGGGGACGACCTCAGCCCCCATCGCACGCGTGTTGGCGGTCTTGATCGCCGGGGCATCGGCCGGCATCACGATCGTTGCCGGGATACCGAGCAGGCGGGCAGCAAAGGCTACGCCCTGGGCATGATTGCCCGAGGACCAGGCGACGACGCCCGCCGCCCGTTCCGCTGCATCGAGGCGGGCGAGGCGGTTATAGGCGCCGCGGAACTTGAACGATCCGCTATGCTGGGCGCCCTCGAACTTCACCAGCACGCGCCGGCCGCAAAGATCGTTGAGCGCGGCATTCTCGATCAGCGGGGTGCGAACCGCCGCCGGTGCGATCAGCCGCGCGGCATCGGCGACGTCAGCGGCGGTGATGGCAAGCGAATCGGTCATGTCGGCTCCTTCGGTAAGAGGCCCCTGCATAGCCGCCCGCCGGCGCCGCGCAACGATCCGCCGGGGCGATCCTGGCCCGCTTGGCAGGGCCTGTGCTTTGGCTTATGGGGGCCGCGCGCCGGGGTGATCGAAAGCCCCGGACGCGCATGATCGCGCCGGTGCCCGCAAGGGCTGAAAACGGGAATGCGGTGCGGGGGGCGAAGCCCTTCCAAATCCGCGGCTGTCCCTGCAACTGTAAGCGGTGAGCGCGATGCGCAGGGTTCCCAGGCTCTTCAAAAAGGGGAGGGCCGGAACCGGCCACTGGACCGACAGGTCCGGGAAGGCTGGCGCATCGCTGCCCTGACCCGCGAGCCAGGAGACCTGCCGGCGTCTGGTCGCTCTTGCCCTGGCCCAGGGGATGGCCATGGCGCGGTGTTTCCGTCGAGCGACGCCCATGGCGGCCGGGGCCGCATCGGTGCGTGGGGCGGGGCGCTGGCGTCTTCCCGATCCCCATGCAGCGACCGCTTGTGCGGACGCCCCGGTTCCAAATCGACGGACGCCGGGGGACGATAAAATGAAGATGTTGGGGATTTCGCTGATCGCGCTGCTGGCCGCTACGCCGGCACTGGCCCAGGATGACGATATCGTCGTCACCGCTTCGGGCATCGCACAGCCGCGCGACGAGGTCGGCCAGGCGATCACGGTGATCGATGCCGACACGATCAGGACGCGCGAGGCGGTCGATGTCGTCGATCTGCTCGCCACCACGCCGGGCGTCCGCTTCAGCCGCAACGGCTCCACCGGCGGCGTCACCGGCGTGTCGCTGCGCGGCGCGGAGACGACCCAGACGCTGGTGCTGATCGACGGGGTCAAGGTGAATGACCCGAGCGGCATCGGCGACGGCTATGATTTCGGCCATCTGCTGACCGGCAATATCCGCCGGATCGAAGTGCTGCGCGGCTCCAACTCGGTGGTCTATGGCAGCCAGGCGATCGGCGGCGTGGTCAATGTGATGACCGGCGCGCCGAGCGAGGGCTTCGAGGTCAATGCCTCGGCCGACTATGGCTATAGCGACACGCTGAACGCGAAGGCCGATGTGTCGGGCACGCGCGGGGCGGTGTCGGGCGGCGTGGGCGTCGCCTATTTCAACACCGACGGCATTTCCTCGGTCGGCCGGTCGTTCGGCGGCGTGGAGAAGGATGGCTATGAGAATATCGCCACCAACGCCAAGCTGAAGATCGCCTTTTCCGACACGCTCAGCCTCGACCTGCGCGGTTACTATATCCATGCCGATCTCGACTATGACAGCTTCTTCGGCGCGCCGGCCGACAGCAGCGACGTCAGCAAGCTGGACCAATATGTCGGCTATGCCGGGATCAACCTGGCGCTGCTCGACGGCAAGCTGACCAACCGCGCCGCCGTCACCTGGATGCGCAACGATCGCGACTATTATTTCGTCCGGGGCACCGACCCGGACTATGGCTATTCGGGCACCAACCTGCGCTTCGAATATGAGGGCGTCTATGCCCCGGTCGACCAGGCCAAGCTGATCTTCGGCTATGAGCATGAGCGGCCGGACTATGAGTATTTCGGCTTTGGCGACATAGCGAGCGCGAAGGCGAATATCGACAGCGTCTATGCGCTGGCGGTGGTGAAGCCGCTCACCGGCCTCGCTGTCACCGGGGGCTTGCGCCATGACGATCATAGCCAGTTCGGCGGCGCGACCACCTTTGGCGCCAACGCCAATTACACGCCCAACGCCGGCGCGACCAATATCCGCCTTTCCTATGGCGAGGGGTTCAAGGCGCCGTCGCTCTATCAGCTCTACGACACCTATAGCGGCAACAGCGCGCTGCGGCCGGAGCGGTCGAAAAGCTATGATATCGGCTTCGACCAGAGCCTGGACGGGGACAAGGCGGTGCTGTCGCTGACGGCGTTCCGGCGCGATACCCGCAACCAGATCAACTATGATTATGCGACCTACACCTATGGCAATCTGGACCGGACCCGCGCCAAGGGCGTGGAGGCGACGCTGACGCTGAAGCCGGTCGAGGCGCTGACGGTGGCGGCCTCCTACAGCTATGTCGATGCGCGCGACCGGTCGGGCGGGGCCACCGACGGCAATCGCCTGCCGCGCCGCGCCGCCAATGCGGTCAGCCTGTCGGCCGACTATCTCTGGTCTTTCGGCCTGTCGACCGGCGCGACCCTGACCATGGTCGGCGACAGCTATGACGACACGGCCAACACCCGCCGGCTCGACGGCTATGGGCTGGCCGGGCTGCGCGCGTCCTTCCCCGTGGGCGACCATCTGGAAGTCTATGGCCGGATCGACAATCTGTTCGATGCGGATTACGCCACCGCCTATGGCTATGGCACCTATGGCCGGTCGGCCTATGGCGGCGTGCGTGTCCGCTTCTAAGGGGCGGCGGCATCCTCTGTTGCTGCCGGGGCTGATCGCCCTGCTGCTGGTCGCGGCTATCGCATCGGTCGCGCTGGGATCGGTGACGATCGCGCC
>NZ_NOIW01000081.1:0-23999 GCF_002708645.1 Sphingobium sp. IP1 | reverse complement strand
GCCCACGTCCGCGCGCCTCACGTCGCTGATGCGCTGGGCACAGTCGGGCGAGATCGTGTTGATCGTCACGACGCCGGGGATCGGCAAGACGCGGGTCGCCGAGCATTTCGAGGCCAATGACCCGAACGTCTGGCTGGCCACCATGTCGCCGTCCACCGCTGGCGTCTCCACGATGCTGATCGAGGTCGCCGCCGCGATCGGACTGGGCGAGGTCAAGGGCACGCCCCAGCAGCTTGCCCGCCAGATCAAGACGCGCGTGCGTGGCAAGAAGGGCCTGCTGATCGTCGATGAGGCGCAAGAGCTTAACGACAAGGCCCTGAACGAACTGCGCAGCCTCAATGATCGTGAGGGGCTTGGCCTGGTCCTCATGGGCAATGACACGGTGGTAGGCCAGTTCAGCGGCCGCAAAAGCGCGCTGGCGCAGATATCGTCCCGCTTCTCGATCCGTCATGTCCAGGTCGCACCGATGCCCGGTGACATGGATGCGTTGCTGGACGCGTGGGGAATCGCCGCCGCCGATCAGCGCGCCTATCTGACCAAGATCGGCGCGACGCCCGGTGCCCTTCGCGAAGTCACGCACACCATCAAGATCGCCATGATGGCCGCATTCGGCACGGGTCAGCCGCTTTCGCTGGTCCACCTGAAAGACGCGGCGCGCCAGCGCAACGTCAAGGTCGGCATCCTGTGATGCGCGCGCAGCTTCAACAGGCGGTAAAAGCGCTGTGCATGGGGCGCCGTGCCCGTGTCGTCGTCGCGGAGATCGCAGCGGCGCTGGCGATCGCCTGCATGCTGTGGCTCGTGGCCTGCATGTTCATGGCGATGGGGCCGTTGGCGTGATCCGCGCCACGCGGCCCAGGAGCCTCACAGGAGCCGTTGCGGCGGTGATGTGCCTGAACGGTGCCCATGCCGCCTCTTACCCCCTTTTACGGCCTCTTATCGGCCCGTCCGCCCGGTGGGTGGCCGTGCCCTTTGGGGAAGGACAGCCCTCATGATCAAACTTGTCGTCGATAACGGGGCGGCACCGGCTCGCCCGCTGGACGATCAGCGCCGCGCCCGCCTCGCGCAAATCCACATCGCCCGCAAGAAGCTGGGCATGGAAGAGGAAGACTATCGCGCGCTCCTGGAGCGACTGACCGGCCATCGCAGCGCCAAGGCCTGCGACGATCGCCAGCTTGTCGCCCTGATCGCCGAATTCGAGCGCATGGGATGGCGTCCTACCGGATCGGGCAAGCGCCGCAGCGTCGGTGGAAGCCAGACGGTGCGCAAGGCGCGGGCCATGTGGATATCCCTCTACCAGCTTGGCGCGATCGCGGACGGATCGGACGCGGCGCTTGACGCCTTCGGCCGTCGCCAGTTGCGCGTCGATCGGCTGGTATGGGCCGATGAGCGGCAGGGCTTCCGCCTGATCGAAGCCTTGAAGGCGATCGCCACACGCTACGGCTGGGATCAGCGCGTGCCCTCGCGCATGGAAACGGATGAGCGCGTGCGGCTGCTGAAAGACCGGCTGGTCGGCGCGCAGCTTGCGCGGCTTGCCGAGGCGGGAATCGCAGTGACCGGCCCGCTGGCCGACGATCGGGAAGGCTGGTCGAACAAGCGCCTGGAAAGCGCCGCCGACGAACTGGCCGCCCGCATCCGCGAGCTACCCAAAGACACCTGATTTCGGCCCGCCTGCGCATCGGCGTCGGCGGGTGTCTTTTGCAATTTTCTCTTTACCACGTTCGTTAAAGGAACCGTTTCATGGCCATGATCGACCAAGTTGTTGACCGCCATTTCCATGCCGGGGAATCCGCGCTCGCTGATCCCAGCCTCATCATCGTCAATCTCGACACCGGCATCTATTCGGTTGGCAAGATGGTGGCGTGCCTGCGCGATCAGGTCATCCATGGTTCTCCGGGGACGGGACGGTCGGCTTGTGACACCGAAGAAGTCGGGGCTGGCCTTGAGGCACTGCTCGCCTATCTCGGGCAGCTTGGCGCGATGGTTGACCAGTTGCAGGCCTGCGACAGCGCCAACCGTCTGACCGTGGCAGCGAGGGCCGCCTGATGCGCGCGCCGGTCACGAAGGCGGGACGTGACCACGCACGTCGCGAGGGCAAGCCTGCCGTCGCAGCCCCTCGCGTCCTACCGGGCGAAGAGACGATGGCGGCCATTGCCAGCGCGATCGGCCGCGACGCCGCCTTGAAGCTGGCCGACAAATTCGGCGGCACGCGCATCTATGTCCCGCTTGCCATCGGCGATCATCATCCGCTTTGCGTTGCCTTGGGCCGCGAGATCGCCGATAGCCTCGCTGCCTATTGCGGCGGCGGCCCTCTGGTCATTCCCAAGCAGGCCGCGCGCCGCGAGCGCGTGCGCGAACTGCACTCGCGGCGGTCATTGACAATCGCACAGATTGCGTTGGAAACGGGCTACTCAGAGCGTCATGTCCACCGCCTGTTGAGCGAAGAGACAGACGATCGCCAGCCGGGACTTTTCGACTGAAATTACGGACGATGACGCCCGTCATCTCGGCAGACTGAACCCTGTCTTCCATACCGGTCTAGCGCAACGCTGATGTCCGGCCCTCTCTCCTGAGCCTGATTGAATGCCTCGCGTGCTGGTGAAGTCCGTGCGCGTCGGCTGCTGCCCTGTGGTCGGCGCGCATGGACAAGCCAGCGCCCTTCACCAGCAGGAAGAGCATCAATGGCCATCACAGACCTTATCAGCGGTATCGGCGCAGCGATCAACGAAACGCGCGAGAAGCTGACCGAAATCGATACCGAGATCAGCAAGCTCAATGCGGAGCGACTGCGGATCGTCCAGGCACCGCCCCACACCGATGATATCGTAGCCGCTTACATGCGTGGGCTGGACGCCGCCAAGAGTAGCTTTGAAAGCCGCCTCGCCTGGAACCTCAACGACAGGAACGCGCGCGAACCCGAAGCGGCTGCGCAGGTCGAGCGCGGCACCGGGCAGCTTGTCACCATCTATCAAACGCCGCCGATGACAGGGGGGCTGCATTCAAGCCCTTCCAAATCCTTGCTGACGAATGCCGGGTTGGGCGAGCGCCAAGCAACCGTTGATGCGGCGGCGCTGGTCTATTTCCTCAGTGATCACATCGCGGCGGAAATACCCAAGCTGGTGGCGAAGCTCTGTCCGTCCGCGAAGAACGGCATGCGGCAGGAAGATCGCGACCGCATGTTGGCAGAGGTCGATAGCCGCCTTGCCGCCCTGAAACAGGAGCAGGCCGAACTGCAAAGCCATCTGGAAGCCGCGCGCAAAGCCGTGAGGCCGCACTGATGTCGAAAGCGATCGCCCTGTGTGCGGCGCAGCCGGTCGTCTCCAAGGGCGCCGTCGCGCCGGACTGGCTTCACCTCCTCCCCATTGGTGAAATCAAGTCTCGCGACGGGCGCGGCCCCTATCATTTGCGGGACGCGGCCAAGGTCATTGCAGCGTCTTTGGCGCAAGCGAAAGGCAAGCTGGTCCTGGACGAAAACCATGCCACCGATCTTAGCGCGCCCAAGGGCGGCGAGGCCCCTGCACGGGGCTGGATCGTCGATCTACAGGCGCGCGCCGATGGCATATGGGGGCGCGTCGAATGGACGGATGCCGCGATCAGCCGTGGCATCTGGACAGAATATCGCGGCGTATCGCCCGTGATCCTTCACCAGAAGAACGGCACGATAGACGCGGTATTGCGCGCCAGCCTGGTCAACCAGCCTAATTTTGTCGGGCTGACTTCGCTGCACATGGCCTCACGCCCTGCGGCCGTGCAAGCCCCGCTGAATGCTGCTGATCATGCGGTGATCGCGTTGATGGGTATCGATGAGGATGCTTATCGCAAACAGTCGGCGAGCGCGGGGACAGCCGTGTCAGTTGGCAGCCTCGCTGCGCTCAACACGGCCGATCGCGGCGTCATCGCGCTGATGGGCCTTGATCCCGACCATTTCCTGAAAACCCGTGCCGCAGACCTGATCAGCAGCCTGTGACGCACAACTTCCACCATATTTTTCAAGAGGAACGATCATGTTCGCTGTCGATAAGAACCCTACTTTCACGCACGTTGTTAAGGTCAAGGTGCCCGTCAATGGCGGTTATGAAGATCAGACCATCAAAACGACGTTCAACGTCATTCCGGTTGAAGAAGCGGTAAAGTTCGATCTGACCGAGGGTCAGGATACCACCGCCTTCCTGAAACGCGCAGTGGCCCACATGGATGACCTCGTGGATGTCGAGAAGAACCCTCTGCCTTACAATGACGATCTTCGCGACCAGTTGATTGCCTTGCCCTATGTTCGTTCGGCTCTCGCGCGGTCCTATTTCGCGAGCGTGTCGGGCGCTTTCGCGGGAAACTGATAGACGCCGCTCGCCAATGGGCGGGCGGCGGCAGTCCCGATCTTAGCGAGGCGATCTCGGACGCGGAATTGTGGGGAATCCCGGAGGAGCTGATCCAGGACCTCCGGGAGGAACGGCCGAAGTTCGGCGTATTTCCTGAGAATATGGCGACCGTAAATGCGTTTCTGACGGTCGCCTCCCAGTGGCGGATGACGCCTCTCGCCCTGGGCAAAGTCTATTGGCAGGGGCTGGATTACACCGCTGCCAAGGCAGGCCTCGACCTCGCCCAAATATCCCTCACTCCCGCCCAATGGGCGGGGGTTCAATTGATGGAGGACACCGCGCGGGCTGTCCTGAACGGTTATCGCGGATGAAATCGGCATGACGCTCAAAACCTCCCTGATCATCACCGGCGACAGTAATGCAGCGCAGGCGGCTGTCGATGATCTGAAAAAGAGCGTCGATAATCTGGAGCGCGGCACCCGCGTTGCCGCCAATACGCAGGGCACGCTTGCGGCCTCAACGAACGTCACGGCGTCCAGCGCGCGGGCCGCCGCCGTTGCGCAGGGCGCTGTTGCAACGGCCAATACCACCGTCGCCGCGACCGGCCGCGCCGCAGCGGTGGCGCAGGGGGCTGTTGCGGTGGCGACGGAAGTCGCGACCGGCGCAATGGCTTCCTTCGGCATATCGGCCATGACCGTCGAAGCCATTCTAACCGGCGGCCTTTCCCTCGCCCTGACGGCTGGCATCGGCTTTCTGACAGGTTTTGCGGCCGAACTATTCTCAGCCGGGTCGGAGGCCGAAGACGCCGCCCCGAAGGTGGACAAGCTGACGGAAGCGCTTCGCCGCCTCCGCAAAGAGCAGGCCAATACGGCCGACATCGCTGAGATTGAGCAGAAGCTCAACGGCCTTCGCGACGAACGCTTGAAAGCGTCGATCGCCATAGATCGCGCCGCCAATACCCGAGCCGGGGCACAGGACCGCGCGGCGGCGTCGCGACGCATCGCGGAACTGGACGCCGAGATCGGCGGGCTGGAACGCTCCGTTGCGATGAACGAGGCGGTGGCCAAAAGCCATGAAAAGGCGGAAGAGGCGACCACCAAAAGCACCGCATCCACGCGGGCAAGCAGCGCGGCGCATCGCGAATCCTCAGAGGCAGCGCGCGCCGCTGCGGCGGCCCAAAAGGAACTTGAGGCAGACCTCAAGGGACTGATCGACCGTTACGATCCAGCGCGCAAGGCCGCATCGGACTATGCCGACGAACTGCAACGGATCGCCACCCTTGCGGGCAAAGGCAAGATTTCACCGCAAGATGCCGTCGTCTATCGTGCTCAGGCTAGCGCGGCGCATCTTGGCCAATCTCTGGATTGGGGGGATATCAGGAGCGCTGCGACCGGTGAGCAGGCTGCGATCGACGCGTCGGGCGCGATCGATAAAGTCGTTCAATCGATCAACGACGAGATCGCCGCTCTCTCGACGCTCAACCCGATCGAGCGCGAACTGTTGGAGTATCGCAGTCAACTGCTGGCGCTCTCGCCCGAGCAACGCGCGGAGGCCGAAGGCCGTATCACTGCGGCGCTTCAGGAAAAGGCGAGCATAGAAGAGATCGCCAAAGCGACTGGCGAGGCCCGTCGCGCCCAAGAACAATTGGGCAATATGGCTGTAGATGCCTTCACAGCGATTGCGGTGGGCGGCCAGAAGGCAAGCGACGTAATCGACCATCTGGGCGAGACGATCGCCGCTGCGGCGGTCCAGGCGACCTTGTTCGGCACCGGACCGCTGGCCGCCATGCTTGGCGGCGCGGTCGCGCCCGCCAGCGGGGGGAGTGCGGCGGGCGCGCAGTCCGTCAGTGCTGATCTGGTCGGCAAGTCGGTAGGAAAGTCTGTCGAAGGCGCGATGGACAAAGTCTTCGGATCGAAGGGTTCGTTCGGGAAGACGCTTCAGAATGCGGGCCTTGGTTATGCTGCGGGCGGCCTGACCGGTAGCAAGACGGGCGGCGCATTGGGCGGTGCGATCGGCGGCGCGGTGGGCAAGGAACTGCTGGGATCGGCGCTCGGGTCGCTTGGCCAGTTCGCGGGGCCGATCGGGGCGATAGCCGGTGGCCTGTTGGGCGGCGCGATCGGCGGGCTGCTGAAGAAAACCAAGACAGGCGCGGCCAACATCACCAGCGTGACGCAAGACGCCACGCTGAGCGGCAATAGCTCCTCGTTCAAAGCTGCCGCGTCGGGCGCGGCCGGGTCGGTCCAGGACGGACTGGCGGACATCGCCGAAATGCTCGGAGGCGCGATAGGTGCTTTCAACGTCACGATCGGCCAGCGTCATGGCGATTGGCGCGTGCGATCCGGCACCGGCTCGCTCAAGGTCGCCAAGGGCGCTACCGAGTTCGACGACGATCAGGCCGGGGCGATTGCCTATGCGATCCAACTAGCGGTGTCTCAGGGGGCTGTTACCGGCCTCTCAGCGGCCGTTGAGAAAGCTATCAAGTCCTCAACGGACATCAACGACGCGCTTGCTGAAGCGCTCAAGGTGCAGGAAGTCGAGCAACTGCTAGGCGGCATCGGTGCAGAACTGGCCGCGCAGTTCAAAAGCCTTGAAACGCAAGCCAAAGAGCGCGTGCGGATCGCGACGCAATATGGTTTCGATGTTGTCGCGATCGAGAAGAAGAATGCCGAGGATCGCGCGGCGCTGATGGAAGACATGCTGGATGCCCAAGTCGGCAGTCTCCAGCGCCTGGTCAAGGAAATGACCTATGGGTCGATGTTCGAAGGGTCCGCCATCGAGCAGCGCGACGCGATCCTGAAGGAAATCGAGCAGGCAAAAAGCGATGTCGCGTCCGGCAAGGATGGCGCGGCCGACGCGCTCGCCGAGCTTTTGCAGCAGCTAAACTCCGTCTCGCAGGAGGCCTATGGATCGACCGGTCAATATGCCGCCGATCGATCCATGATCCTTGACCTGGCTCGAAACGAGATCGCGAAAGCCAATGCCGAGATCGTCAAGGCATCTTCATCAACCTCAAGTGGATCGAGCGGCAGTGATCCGGCGCTCGCCACCACCAACAACGTGCTCAATGAAAACAATGATCAGAACGCGCGGATGATCGTCCAGATGGAAGAGATGAATACCAAGCTGGCGGTCATAGCGAGCAAATCCGGCGATCCGGTTGGCGACTATTTGAAACAGCAGAGATTTCAGAAATTGATGTGGAACAGCTGATGCTACTCGAAGAACTGTCGGAACTTCTGTCCGCTGGACAAATGGTCCGTCTGGCTGAAATCTATGCCGGCACACGCCTCCACATACCTCAAAAGGCGACGGACAGTCATGCGCTGGTGCAAGCTATCGGCCGGGACGGCTTCCTGAAAATAGCGCAGCGGTTTGGAACGGACACTATAAAGGTGCCGCTGTTTCGCGAACTGCGCGTCAATCATTATCGCGCAAGCGGCATGTCCCACGCGAAAATTGCTTTGCGTCTCGGGCTCACAGAGCAAGCGGTCGACAGGATTGTTAAGAGACTGCGCGAGCAGGGGGAACTGCTACCAATCGGGTCAATAGAGGGCGTCGAAAATCTCGATGTGCATTGTCGCTGTTGTCGCCATTACGGCGCTGACCGCATGGCTGACGCGATTGCCGAAACGCCGGTTGTCAGCGCATGAAAAGTGAATTTAAGAGCCTGCTTTCAGACATCCTGTCCGAAGATCAGTTGATCGCATTCGCGGAGGAGTTCGGCGGAACGCGTCTTTATGTGCCGTGCAAACCTTCCACGCAAATGGGAAAAGCCATTATTGCGGCAATTGGAGAGGAAGGATTTACCCAACTTTCCACGTTTTTCGGGCAAGATTATATCAGGGTGCCTCTGCTCATCATATTGAGAGCGAACCGCTATAGGGGAGCGGGACTGAGCAACGCAGTAATCGGCAGGCGTCTCGGGATGACCGAGACTGGCGTCAACAAGATTTTTAGCAATCTTGCCGCGAAGGGCGAACTTTTGCCGAAAGGAAGCAAGCCCCTGGCTAACGTCCAGGACGTCCAAAGCATTAACAGTGGAGCCAGATGCTTTTGCTGCGGTCACTATAATCCCGAGCGCGAGACACTGCCAGAGGTCCAGCACATCGCCGCCCAAGACGGGGATTTGGTGGGGCAAATCGAGTGACCCGTTATAGTCCACACGGCAGCATGGTCGGCGACATCGACCGGCGCGCCAAGCAGATCGCGGCGCGCAACCCTGGACATCCGGCTAGCGCTGCATTGCAGGCCGCACGGGAGGAGATCGCCGCGATCCACGCCTTGAAGGTCGCGGATGAAGCTGGACAGGAGGCGGCTCAACTTCATCTGAGCGCCATGCAACTTCGCGCGGCAAATCTCGATTTGGATCATGATGCCGCCTGCGAACTGGCGCGGCTGCATCTCGAAACGCCCAAGCACTGGATGGGCCTGTGATCAAGAAGCGCCTGGACTTGAAGGGCCGCAGTCCGCTGGCCGCTTTGGCAGAGAGGATATCGCGCGTCAGGGGCGAAGCGGGGACCGCGCAGAACCGATCGTCGCTGCCCGACGCGCCAAGCATGCTGGAAGTCCGCGAGGCCTGCGAGATCGCCGCGACCGCTACACTTGCGTCAGATGATCCCACGCCGCTGTATCTCAATGCGCTGCGGAACAAGATCGAAGTCGAGAAAATGAGCCTCGCCGGTCATAGGGTGGCGGACATAGCGAAGGCACTGGGCCTCAGTTGCCGCCACGTAACCAAACTGCGGAGCGAATTGGGCGTGGCCCATCGGAAACGTGGCGACTGAACTACCCGCAATACGTTCTGGACGGTCGGGGGCTGCTTATGGTTAATGAGCAGCCGGTAGATGGGAAGATTTCAGGGGGCTTTCAGAACTCGATAAAAGGCCGTTGAATGGGGCCGCGAGTTAGGAAGTTTATTTTGTCCCATTTAGGAAAAAGGTTTTGTCCCGCTACATCGAAACCGTCGCTACCAAAGGCCCCGCCCCCCTTCTTCCCCCGTGAAGGCGGCCGATCGCTTGTCCCTGTTATTCCTGCGCGTCCGGCCGTCCCTTGAATCCCTGCGCCACGACATACCATTCGACGCTGCCCTTGCGGCTCGCCGGCGGCTTGGCATGCTTGATCGTGGTGAAATGCTTCTTGAGCACCGCCAGCAGCTCCGCATCGGTGCCACCGGCAAAGACCTTGGCGACGAAGGTGCCGCCCTTGCGCAGATTCTGCACGGCGAAATCCGCCGCCGCCTCGACCAGCCCCATGGTGCGCAGATGGTCGGTCTGGGCATGGCCCACCGTATTGGCCGCCATGTCGGAAATCACCAGGTCCGGCTCCTGCCCCAGCGCTTCGCGCAGCAGGTCCGGCGCCTTGTCGTCCATGAAGTCCATTTCAAACAGGGTGACACCCGGAATCGGATCGACCGGCAGCAGGTCGATGCCGACCACCGCCGCCTTGGGCGCCATCTTGCGGATCACCTGTGCCCAGCCGCCCGGTGCCACGCCCAGGTCGACGACCGCGCGCGATCCCTTCACGAAATGGAATTTCTCGTCCAGCTCGATCAGCTTGAAGGCGGCACGGCTGCGCCAGCCTTCCTGCTTGGCCTTGTGGACATAGGGGTCGTTCAGGTGCCGCTCCAGCCAGCGCACCGACTGCGCGGTGCGCCCCTTGGCGGATTTCACCCGCACCTTGCCTGCGCCAGAACCCCTCACGTCGTTGCTCCATGGCGGTCCATCAGGCCGCGCAATATGCCCTCGCGAATGCCGCGGTCGGCGACGCCCAGTCGCTCGGCCGGCCAGATGTCGAGGATCGATTCCAAAATGGCACAGCCCGCGACCACCAGGTCGGCGCGCTCCGTGCCGATGCAGGGCAATCGCTGCCGATCCGCCAGCGCCATGGTCGACAGCCGTTCGGAAATCGCGCGCATCGAACTGCTCGGCACGATCAGCCCATCGATCGCCTGCCTGTCATAGCGCGGCAGGTCAAGGTGCAGGCTGGCCAAAGTCGTTACCGTGCCCGACGTGCCCAGCAGCCTGATACCCGCTTCGCCCTGCGGCAAGCGACGGGCGAGTGGCGCAAATGCCTCGGCCACGCGCGCGCGCATCCGGCCATAGGCGGCCAGCCGCTCGGTCGGATTGGCATGGTCGAACAATTCGCTCTCGGTCAGCGACACCACGCCCCAGGGCGCACTGACCCAATCGACGATGCGCGGCGCACCGTCGCAATGGGAATCGACCAGCACCAGTTCGGTCGATCCACCGCCAATATCGAAGATCAGCGCCGGGCCATTGCCCTCTTCCAGCAGCGCATGGCACCCCAGCACCGCCAGCCGCGCCTCTTCCTGCGCGCTGATGATGTCGAGCGCGATCCCGGTTTCGCGATAGACGCGCTGGATGAATTCGGCGCCGTTGCTCGCCCGCCGACAGGCCTCGGTCGCCACCGATCGCGCCAGCGTCACATGGCGCCGCCGCAGCTTGTCGGCACAGACCGACAGCGCAGCGATGGCCCGGTCGATCGCCGCATCGCTGATCCGCCCGGTGGCCGCCAGCCCCTCGCCCAGACGCACGATCCGGGAAAAGGCATCGACCACGATGAACCCGTCCGCTGACGGCTTGGCGATCAGTAGACGGCAATTATTGGTACCCAGATCGATTGCCGCATAGGATCGGCGGTCACGCGCCGTGTAGGGATAAAGGCCCCGTTGCTTCGACGGGGGCGTAATGGCCGCAGCCTTGCTCCCATTACCCGAACCGGAACGGGCGGACTTGCCCGAAACGCGGCCAACCGGGCCGGAACTCTGCGGCGATGGGCGGCTATGCTGCACCAAGGCCGTATCTCACTTCATCAATCGCCGATCGCGCAAATCCGATCGGAACTTGCCTTCATGCTTAAGCGGAACCGCACGCTTCCGCAAGTGGGCGGAAAATCGCCCGAAAATCCCCCGAATTTCGTCAGGCTCCAGCATTTGCATAAATTACATACTTAACATCACCAACATCCCGATCGCCATAATCACGGGTCAAAACAATCAAGATGAGAATTTCATAACGCTAAGAGAACATTGTGTCTTTTTGGATACATGACAGAAACTTTCATTTTTGGGCAATTGTCTTGCGTCCAATAGCTGCATAGCCTCCGCAACGGTCTTTGGGGAGTTAACATCATGCGCATTCGTAAGAATGGCGCGGGCCTGTTGGCGCGCGCCGGTCGTTCTGCCCTTTTGGCATCGGCCGCTCTGTCCGCTCTGAGCATCGCACCGGCGGCTCATGCCGTCGTGCCGAACGACAATAATACGCCGGCCGACATCGTCGATGGCACCGATGTGAACGGCGTCGGCATCATGTATCGCGCCGACGGCTATGTCTGCACCGGCACGCTGATCAATCCGCGTACCGTCATTTTCGCCGCCCACTGCGTCAATGACTATGATCCCAGCACCTACAGCACGGTGAATGACGGCATTCCGGTCGCCTTCGCCTTCCAGAGCAACGCCCGCCCCGGCCTCGTCAACTGGATCAGCAACGGCTATCGCACCAACACCGCGCTCAGCGTCTACAACGTCAACAATATCGCCTATAATCCGGACTCGCTCGATCCGCCGGCGCTCAGCTTCCTCTATGGCGACACGGCGATGGCCACGCTCGACACGCCGGCCAGCGACGTGCCGACCTGGGCGATGCTCTTTTCCGCCCTGCCCGCGCCGGAAAGCATCAGCGACACGACCGGCACCGGCTATCATGTGACGATCACCGGCTATGGCCGCAGCGGCAGCGGCACCACCGGCAACAGCTATGGCATCGATTATCGCCGCAAGGTGGCCGAGAATTTCCTCGGCATGCTCGGCTCGCTCGACGATATCGACATCTTCCTGTTCGGCGAAGGCGGTGGCTATACCCAGAATCTCTACCAGACCGACTTCGACGATCCGACCCGGACCAACGAATTCGACTTCAACGTCTTCAAGGACGATGCGCTTCCCAATGAAGGCAATACCGCCGGCGGCGATTCCGGCGGCCCGCTGATCCTCGACCAGACCTTTGACCAGAAGGTGGTGCTGGGCGTCCTGTCGGGGGGTAGCCGCTACTTCCTGGAACAGCCGCAAAGCTCCTATGGCGGCTCCGCCTTCTATCAGCCGCTCTATCTCTTCTGGGACTGGATCGCGCAGAATAATCCCTATCGCTATGCCACGGCCAAGGCCGGCGACGGCAAGTGGAGCGACCCCAGCCACTGGGTGACGGCGCTCGACCCCAATTACATGATCATCGACAGTAACGGATCGCTGGTGAACGGCGTGCCGACCACGCCCGGCGCCGGCGCCTTTGGCGAGGATGATGCGCAGAAATTCGGCCAGGTCTGCTACCAGCCCAATGATGGCTCGGACGACGCCTGTTACGATGTCGGCACCGATACGCTGCTGATCAATGGCGAGCCGGTCGAGGCGACCGACGCGACCACCACCAGCGGCAGCAAGACCGTCGCCAACAACAAGGGCAAGGTCGAGATTGCCGAACGCAGCCCGTCCGATGGCGCCGCCAGCCTGGCGGACGAGGCCATCGTCGAGGCCCAGGCGGAGGGCGATGCCGTCCTGCCCGCCGCAACCCTGGCCAACGGCCTGCCCGGCGCCACCAATTTCGTGCCGAACAATATCGACCCGGTCGCCGCGCAGGGCGTCGTCGGCCGCTATTATGACGTCACGCTGAGCGCCGCCGGCAAGACCACGCTCGACATCGACGCCACCGTCGATCGCTTCACCATCTCGGGCAGCGGCTCGACGCTCGACGTCACCAGCGCCGGGTCGCTGACCAGCCTCATGGACATTTCCCATCTGGCCGGCGTGGTGAATATCGACGGCACGGTCGAAACGCCGGGCGACTATCTGCTGCTCTCGGGCCTGCTCTCGGGCAAGGGCACGCTGCGCGCCGGCTATTTCACCAACATCATGGGCGTGGTCGCGCCTGGCGGCATCGGCACGGTTGGCACGCTCACGGTCGAGGGTAATGCTATCCTCTCCTCGGGCAGCACGCTGCATGTCGACCTTGGCAGCAGCGGTTCCGATCTGCTCGCGGTCAAGGCCACCGATGATGTCGAAGGCATCGCGGCGGTCGATGGCAAGGTCGTCTTCGGCGCGGCGACCGGTGCCAAGCTGCGCTATGGCAGCCGCTACACTTTCCTGACCGCGGAAGGCGGCGTCGAAGGCACGTTCGACACGCCGACCAACATCAGCGCCATCCTGAAGCCCGTGCTGACCTATGGCGCCAACAGTGTCAGCGTCACGATCGATGCCGGCACCTATGCCGGCGTCGTCAATGGCGGCTCGCAGGTGCAGACCAGCTTCGCCCGCCTGCTCGATCAGAACCGCGCCCTCTACGGCAATTATGCCACCCTCTATGGTGAGGCCGACCTGCTGAGCGTCGCCGCGATCCAGGCGTCGCTCGAAACCATGGCGCCGCGTACCGAAGCGCTCCGTACCTCCATGTCCGAAGTGCTGAACGACAATATGGCCCGCTTCTATCGCGATCGCCTAGCACGCGTCAGCGGCGGCAGCATGGGCGGCACGCTGACCATGACCGGTCAGCCGCTCCAGCTCGCCGCGCTCAGCATGAACAATCTAAACCTGGGCATGGATCAGGGCGGCGGCAACGAAACCGTCACCCAGGAAAATGCCCTGCCCGATGACGTCAGCGCCTTCATCGCCGGCGGCTATATCGACGGCAAGAGCGATCCGATGCGGGGCGCCATCACCACCGGCCGCGACAAGTTCGACGGCTGGTATGGTGCGGCCGGCATCGAAAAGATGATCGGCGACGATGCCGTGATCGGCCTGGCCGCATCCTATAGCGAGCTCAAGGGCAATACCGGCATCGGCGACACCGCCCGCGCCCGCCTCTACCAGGCCACCGTCTATGGCAATTGGGATCTGGGCGGCGTGGTTCTGGATGGCGTCGGCAGCGCCGGCACCCTCACCAGCAAGACCAAGCGCGCCTTCGCGGTGGGCACCACCCCCTACACGCTGCGCGGCAGCGACCAGCAACTGGCCCTGTCGGGCGAGATCGGCATCGGCGCGCCGCTGGGTGGCGACGCCTTCACCATCACGCCGCGCGCCTCGCTGCGTGGCGCCTATATCAGCGGCGGCAACCTCGCTGAATATGGCGGCGACACCGCGCTGGTGATCCATCGCCATGCGATCCAGAGCGCGCAGGGCCGACTGGGGGCCACGGCGAAGATCGATGTCGGCGGGTTCAAGCCTTATCTGACCGCCAATTATGTCCATGAATTCCGCGACCAGCCGGCCTATTTCCTGGCCAATTTCGTCGGCGGCACCGGATCGCTCGCGCCCTTCGCGCTGGGCGGCTCGGACAAGAATTGGGGCGAAGTGGGCGGCGGCCTGACCCTCAGCACCGGCAATGTCGACATCAGCCTGTCGGCCGACACCACCGCCTGGCGCGGCAACCTCAGCTATCAGAGCTATCGCGCCGCACTCAAATTCCGCTTCTGACAGCAGCTCCCCGGCAACAGAAGCATTGGGCCGTCCCGCATGGGGCGGCCCTTTTTTTGCGGGCAGCCCCCTCCGGCCAATTACCGATTGCCTCTGCGCCTCTCCGCTCGGACAAATGCAGCATGAAAGACCATGGCCCGCCCCTGTCCCGCCGACACATGCTGTCGCTGACGGCGGGCGCCATTCCGGCCCTGTCCTGCGCGCCCGGCCTGGCCGTCGCGCCGCCTTCCGGACTCGACGCCATCGCCCGCAGCCGGGGCCTGCGCTTTGGCACCGCCGTATCGCCCACCCATCTGGACGATCCGGCCTTTGCCCAGTTGATCGTCCGGGAATGTTCGGTGCTGACAGCCGAGAATAATTTCAAATGGAAATATCTCGAAGCCAAGGAGGGTCAGCGCAACCCGGCAAAGGCGCTGCGCGTCCTGCGCTTCGCCAGCCGCCATCGCATGTCGCCGCGGGGCCATACATTCGTCTGGAATCAGGATGATCGGGTGCCCGGCTGGCTGATCACCAATGAGGCGGCGCTGGCGCAGAAGGGAGGCGCGCCGCTCATCGCCCAGATGAACGATCATGCCCGCTATCTTGCGACCACCTTCCCCCAGATCGAATCATGGGACTGCGTGAACGAGGCGTTCGTCGTCCAGAGCGGACAATTGAAGAACTCGATCTACACCCGCATCCTCGGCATGGGCTTCTTCGACCTCGCCTTTCAGCTGATGGCGCAATATGCCCCCCATGCGCAGCGCGTCTATAATGGCAATATGAGCTGGGAGCAGAATCCCGATCATCGCAACGCCGTGCTGCGCGTGCTGGAACAGGCGCTCAAGCGCGGCGTGCCGGTCAACGCCATCGGCATTCAGAGCCATCTGGGCAATACGCTGGGCCGTGGCCGCGACGAACGGGCCTGGAATCGCTTCCTCGCCGAACTGGACGCCATGGGCATGACGGTGCTTATCACCGAACTGGATTGCGCCGACCGCCATCTGAGCGATCGGGAACCGGCCAGGCGCGATGCCGAGATCGCCGCCTTCGTGAAGGGCTATCTCGACATCACGCTCAGCCATCGCAATGTCTCCCAGATCATCTGCTGGGGCCTCAGCGATCGCTATTCCAATCTCAATCGCGACAGCTATCCGACCAAGAGCCGCCGCCCGGATGGCCTGCCCATGCGCGGCAACCCCTTTGACGATGCGCTGCGGCCCAAACCCCTTTATGATGCGATCGCCGCCGCCATCGCCGCCTGTCCGGTGCGATGATCGGGCGGACCGCTGGACAGGATCGGCCACCCTATTAGGGTAGGGCGATCGACAGACAGGGGCCAGGCCGATGCATCCGGTGGAATTGTTCGAACTGCTGGTGGCCATGCTGCTGGCGATCATCGCGCTTCATTATGCCGCGCATCGGCTGGGCCTGCCGCCGGCAGTCGCCTTGCTGACCGGCGGTACCTTGCTCGCCTTCGTGCCCGGCCTGCCGGTCATCTCGCTCGACCCCGAACTGGTGCTGGTCATCTTCCTGCCGCCGCTGCTGATGGACGGCGCCTGGTTCATTGCACTGGGTCATCTGCGCCGCCACCTGATCGGCATCATGTCGCTGGCGATCGGCGCGGTGATCTTCACCACGCTCGTCGTGGCGGCGGTCGCCCATGCCTTGATGCCGTCCCTGCCCTGGGCCGCCTGCGCCGCGCTCGGCGCGATCGTCTCGCCGCCCGACGCCATTGCCGCCCGCGCCGTGCTGCAACGCGTGCATCTCCCGCGTCGCCTGTCGGTCCTGCTGGAGGGCGAAAGCCTGTTCAACGACGCCAGCGGCCTGGTCCTCTTCCGCTTCGCCATCGCCGCCGTCGCCACCGGCAGCTTCAGCGCGGTCGCCGGCCTCGAAAGCTTCATCCTGCTCGCCGTCGGCGGGCTGGTGATCGGCGGCGCCATCGGCGCCATCTGGGTGCTACTGGTCCGGCGGCTGGGTGACGATTATCTGATGATCGCCTCCTCCATGCTGGTGCCCTGGTCGGCCTATCTGCTGGGTGAAGCCTTCCATGTCTCCGGCGTCATCGCCACCGTCGCAGCCGGCCTCATCTGCGGCTGGTATCAGCATATCGTCTGGTCCGCCTCGGTGCGGATGCGCGGCACCGCCTTCTGGGCAGTGATGATCTTCCTCATGGAAGCGACCGTGTTCATGCTGATCGGCTCCTCGCTGCGCGGGGTGGTCGACCGGGTCGGCGGCTTTGCCGTCGTGCTCGACAATATGGCGGTGCCAGTGCTGCTCATCCTGCTCGCCCTCACCGCCGCCCGCTTCGTCTGGGTGTTCGGCTCGGACGCCATCATCATGTTGCTGCGCGCGATGGGCCTGCGTCGCTACAGCCCGGTCGGCCCGCGCGGCGCTACCGTGCTCGGCTGGGCCGGGATGCGCGGTGTGGTGACGCTGGCGGTTGCGCTCTCCGTGCCGGAGGGCTTTCCGGGGCGCGACTTCCTGCTGGTCGCGGCCTTTGGCGTGATCCTGGGCACCGTCCTGATCCAGGGCACCACGCTCGGGCTGCTGATCCGCTGGGCGGGCCTTTCCGACCCGATTCATGATCGTCCCCGCCTCAGCATGAGCGATGCCGAAGCCGCCATCGCCAAGGTCCAGGCCGTGCGTGTCGAACAGCTTGCCTATGATGCAGCCGGCGAACTCATCCACCCGCAACTGCTCGAACGCTATCAGCGCCGCGCCGTCATCTCGAAAAACTATGCCGGGCAGGAAGACCAGTTCGCCGACCGGCTCCATGCCCATTTCGACCTGGTGCTGGAGGCGATCGCCGCCGGCCGCGCCGAACTGCTGCGCCTGCACCGCGCCGGCGACATTGACGAACATGTGCTGCAGGAACTGGAACGCGATCTCGACCTGGAGGAACTGACCGCCTGGTCGATGAAGTCGTGACCGCGATGGAAGCCCGGTTGCGCGACCTGCTGAACGCCGATCCCTGGCGCATGGCGATCCTGCATCTGCTCCGCGCGCTCGACCTGCCCGATGGCTGGGTCGCCGCCGGCTTCGTGCGCGATGCGGTCTGGGACCATCTCCACGGCCACGCCCCGTCGATCCCCGTCGGCGATATCGACATCATCTGGTTCGATCCCATCCGGACCGCCCCCGCGCTCGACCGGCAGATCGAGCGGCAACTGGCCACGCTGCGCCCGGACATCGACTGGTCGGTCAAGAATCAGGCACGGATGCACCTGCGCAATCGGGACGCACCCTATGCCGATGCTGCCGACGCGATGCGCCACTGGACCGAGACGGCGACCGCCATCGGCGTCCGTCTGACGCCCGACGACCAGCTGGAGGTCAACGCCCCCTTCGGCCTTGATGATCTGTTCGGCTTGCGGCTGGTGCCCGGCCCGGCCTTTCTCGGCGCCAGGCGGGCGATCTTCGATGGGCGGGTGCGCGCCAAGCGGTGGCCGGCGCGCTATCCCCTACTACAGCTGGGCTGATCAGAGCGGCAGCAGCGCGCCCACGATCCAGCGTTCCTCGGCGCGCAGCACGCCCCAGGCACGGGCGGCGGCGCGGCTGTCCATCGCTTCGACGCCGATGCCGCGCGCTTCCAGTTCCCGCACGAAGGGGCGGGGCGGCTGTTGCAGCCCGCTGCCGGTGCCCAGCAGCAGGAATTCGGGCTTCAGCTCCAGATGGTCGAACAAATCGCCCAGCGCCGCGACGCTCATCGCCGACACCGCCGGCGCCTGCATCCAGGCCAGTGCCCGGACGGGGCTGAGCAACAGCCCGTCCGGGAAGACATCGTCCTTCACCCGGAAGCCCCGGCCCTGGAAGCCGGTGACGATCGGACCCTGACCGCTATCGTCGCGGCGCAGTTCGATTCCGGTTTGACGGTCGCTCAGGGCTGGGCTCCGTCGCGCGGACCCATGCGCTCGGCCTGGGCGGCGATGCCGCCCTTCTTCGCCTTCTTCTCGGACGTCTGCGGGCTCAGGCCCAGCGTGATCAGCAGCGAGGAGGAGACATAGACCGACGAATAGGTGCCGACGATGATGCCCAGCATCATGGCCGCGGTGAAGCCGCGCAGCACATGGCCGCCCAGCAGCAGCAGCGCGCCCAGCGCCAGCAGGATGGTGACCGAGGTCATGACCGTGCGCGGCAGCGTCTCGTTGACCGACAGGTCGATCAGCGACTTCATGTCCATCTTGCGATATTTGCGCATATTCTCGCGGATACGGTCGTCGATCACCATCTTGTCGTTGATCGAATAGCCCACGATGGTCAGCACGGCGGCGATGATGTTGAGGTCGAACTCCAGCTGCGTGACCGCGAAGAAGCCCAGCGTCATCAGCACGTCGTGGACGATCGCGACGAAGGTCGACACGCCGAACTGCCATTCGTAGCGGAACCAGGAGAAGATCGCGATGCCGATGATCGCCAGCACGACCGCCAGCACGCCATTCTGGATCAGTTCGCCCGACACCTTGCCCGACACCGTGTCATAGCGCGAGAAGGTGACGCCGGGGAACTGCGCCTCCATCGCCTTGCGGGTCTTTTCGACCACGGCGTTGGCGGCGCCGGCGCCGCCCTGTTCGGGCAGCGGCAGGCGGATCTGCACCGTCTTGGGATCGCCGAACTGCTGCAGCGAGCTTTCGCCCACGCGCAGCCCCGCGATCGTGTCGCGGACCTTGTCGGTCTCGACCGCCTGCGGGAACTTCGCCTCGATCATCAGGCCGCCGACAAAGTCGACGCCCAGGTTCAGGCCCTTGTAGAAGGTCGCGCCGACCGCCAGCACGGTCAGCAGCAGCGTCAGGCCAAAGGCCCAGTGGCGCAGCTTGACGAAGCCGATATTGGTGTTGTCGGGGACGAGCTTGAGAAGTTTCATGGGTTGTTCCTCCCGCCCCTCTTAAATGTGGATGTCCGTGGGACGAGTGCGACGCACCCAGCCCGAGACGAGAACGCGCGTGAAGGTCACGGCGGTGAACACGCTGGTCGCGATACCGATCAGCAGCACGATGGCGAAGCCCTTGACCGGGCCGGAGCCCAGCGCGAGCATGATGCCACCGGCGATCGCATGGGTCACGTTCGCTTCGAAGATGGTGCGGCTGGCTTCCTTGTAGCCGAACTCGATCGCCTGCACGACCCCGCGCCCGCGTCGCCGCTCTTCGCGGATACGCTCATAGATCAGCACGTTGGCGTCGACCGCGGTGCCGATCGTCAGCACGAAGCCGGCAATGCCCGGCAGGGTCAGCGTCGCGCCCAATATGCCCATCACGCCCAGGATCACCAGCACGTTGATGGCCACGGCCAGGTTCGCATACATGCCGAACCGGCCATAGCTCACGAACATGAAGACAGCGACGGCGACGACCGCGACGATCGACGCGACCAGGCCGGCGCGGATCGAATCGGCGCCCAGGCCCGGACCGACGGTGCGTTCCTCGACCACGACGAAGTTGACCGGCAGCTTGCCCGACCGCAGCGCGATCGCCAGCTGGTTGGCGCCCTCGACGGTGAAGCTGCCCGAAATCGTCGCCGACCCGCCCAGGATCGGCTCATTGATGTTCGGCGCCGACAGCACCTTGCCATCCAGGATGATGGCGAAGGGGCGGTTGACATTCTGCGACGTCACCTTGGCGAACTTGTTGCCGCCCGATCCGTTGAAGCGGATGGTGACATTGGGTTCGTTGGTCTGCTGGTCATAGGTCTGCTGGGCGTCGGTCAGCTCTTCGCCCGACACCATCACCTGGCGGTGGACCGCGATCATCGGCGGCCCGGCCGGATTGGTCGGATAGGGCAGGACTTCGCTGCCCACCGGCGCGCGGCCCTGGGCCACCTCGCTCGGATTGGCGCTCATGTCGACCAGCTTGAATTCCAGCTTCGCGGTCTGGCCCAGCAGCGCCTTCAGCCCCTTGGGATCCTGCAGGCCCGGCACCTGCACGACGATGCGGTTGGCGCCCTGCTGCTGGATGGTCGGCTCGCGCGTGCCCATTTCGTCGATGCGCTTGCGGATGACTTCGGTCGCGACCTGCATCGCGCTCTTCACCGCATTGTCGATTCCCGCCTGGGTCGGCGTGATGACGATGGTGGAGCTGTTGACCACCTCGACATTGAAATCGCGCTGGCCGGTCAGGCCCGCACCCTGGGTCAGCGGGCGGATGCGCTCGACGGCGGCATCCACTTCGCTGGGGTTGCGGACCATGAAGCTGAGCTTCCCGTCACGGCTGGAGATATCGCCGATCGCGATCTTCGTCTCGCCCCGGCGCAGTTCCGTGCGGACCTGCTCCTCCATATTGGCGAGCCGCTGCTTGGCCACATCCTGGGTCGACGCTTCCAGCAGCAAATGGCTTCCGCCGGCAAGGTCGAGGCCCAGATTGACCCGCGTCTGCATGAAGGGGGGCAGCTTCGCCACCGTCGAATCGGGCAGGAAGCTCGGGACGGCGCAGAAGATGCCGATGATCAGCGGCAACAGGATGCCGGCGATGGCCCAGCGCGAGAAGTTCAGCATGGTTGGATCAGTCGTTCGCGGGCTTGGCGGTGGTCGGGTCGATCACGTCGGCCAGGGTCGACTTGACCGCCTTGACCTTCATGTTCGGCGCCAGCTCGATATCGACATAGATGTCGTCGACGCGCGCGACCTTGCCGACCAGGCCACCGCCGGTCACGACCTGATCGCCCTTCTTCACGGCGTCGATCTTGCCCTTATGTTCCTTCATCTTCTTCTGCTGCGGACGGATCAGCAGGAAGTAGAAGACGACGAAGATGAGGACCAGCGGTGCCATCTGCACCAGGATACCGGCGCCGGAGGCTTGCCCGCCCGCGGTCTGGGCAAAGGCTGGAGTAATGAACATGGTGGGACTTTCGCCTTGTTTTTCGGTCTCCCCAACCCGCAGGGCGCGGGCATGGGATCAAGCGCGGGCGGCTAACACAGATGCCCGGGGCAAGGCAACATGCTTGGCTTTCTGCGCCCGGAATGGCGGGCTTTGAAAGCATCGGCCAACGGACGGAAAAGCCGGTCATTCGCACGCCCCGCAAAAAGCCTGCATCGAATCCCTTGCAACTTCCAATTCATCCCTCTATTGGGCGCCCTCCGGTCGGGACGTAGCGCAGCCTGGTAGCGCATCACACTGGGGGTGTGGGGGTCGGAGGTTCGAATCCTCTCGTCCCGACCAAAAATTCTCCGAACATCACCATAATCCAAGATTTTCGCCGCTTCGGCGGAGGGCCTGCCCCTGCGCGTCAGACGCTGCCGGCCCGGATCTTTGCGAACATGTCCGCAAAGGTCAGCCGGCTATCGATCCGGGTGAAGACGCGCATCGGCCGGCCGGCCGGATGTGCGACATAGCCTGACTGATCGTTGATCCGCGGCGTCGGCCGGATCAGATAATCGCTCGACGCTGCATCGGGATCGAAGGAGGATTGCAGCGCGGTCAGCGTGACCAGCGGACTGTCCCCCAATATATAGGTTTCGCCGAGCGGCGCATCGATCCGCCTGATTGCCCGCTCCAGCTGATCCAGCAGATAACGGCCGAGCCGCCCCGCCCCTGCCAGTTCCCGGTCGAGTTCGGCATGACCGATCATCAGCGTGCGATAGACGTTGCGCGGCACCTGCCAGATCTCGACCGCCGAATCGTTGAACAATGTCTGCGCGGCGGCCAGATCGATGGTCAGATTATATTCCTTGCTTGCCCGAACATGGACGGTGGGATCGACATCGCCATGTTCCGGCCCGCCAATCCAGACCAGGATGATCCGCCGTGCGATCTCCGGCCGCAGGCGCACCGCCTCGGCCAGGTCGGTCAGGCCAGCCCCCGCGACATAGAAGAGGGGCAATTTGCTATCAGTCCGTTGCGCTTCGGCGATGATCGCGGTCACCGCCGGGGTGGCCGATGGCGGCGTGCCGGGTGCCGGCGCAGCATTGCGTCCCGCCAGCACCAGCGGTCGATGCGGCAGCCGCATGCAATCCATCATGTCCCTGACGCATTGCACGGCATTGTCGGCCTGTCGGTCCGACCCGTCGAGGAAATCCCTGGGATGGATATGCGATCCGATGATCAGCGGGATCTGAACCGAAGGCGACAACAGATGATGCGCCAGTTGGAAAAGGCCATCGGGATCGCCGGAAAAATCATTGTCGATGATCACCCGGCTGCGGACCCGCGCGCTCAGGGCGTGAGCCGGCCCGGCCAGTGATGCCTGTCCGGCCAGCCCCACAAGCCCCGCCAGCCATGTTCGCCGATCGATGATAAGCCTGTTCTGCACGACCTGACCCTCCCCATGCCGCCCCATTGGACATGTGGCCACATTGCGGGACCATGACCCACAATGTCAAACAAGACCCGGAAATGCCGGAAGATCAGTCGGCCGCTCCTGCCGCATCCTCCCTCTCCCCCGCCATCGCCAGCAGCAGGTCGATCTTCTCGTGCAGGCTGGCGATCTGCGCTTCCGATCGCAAATTGGTTTCATAGTCGAGCCGAGCCTCCAGCCGGTCCTTCGCCGCCTGGCGGTTCTGGCTCATCATGATGATCGGCGCCTGCAACGCGGCCAGCATCGACAGCATCAGGTTCAAAAAGATGAAGGGAAAGGGATCGAAAGCGTGGCGCGCCAGCACCAGCGTGTTCAGCAGCGCCCAGAGGAGCAGGAACAGGCTGAAACCGATGATGAAGCGCCAGGAACCGCCGATCGCCGCGACGCGATCGGCCAGCCGCTCGCCATAGGTCTGGCCGTCATCGAACAGGCGGTTGAGATCAGGGGCTTGGGGCCCGCGGCGCAGGGAGCCGACGAGAAAACGGATGGCTGCATTCATGGATCACCTCGTGCGACCGCGCCTTCGGGCGGGCGGGTGATCCGAACCTGTCAGTTCGCCCCCATGCCCGAACGCGCGGTCTTTCGACTATGGTCGTTGTCGGACATGATTTCCTCGAAAGGATGGGCGGAATATTCCGGCTGGAACAGGGTCGCCGCTAGCCCCCGCGCCGCGCCGGATCAATCCGCGCGATCATGAAATCTTGGTCATGTTGGAGTGGCTTGCGGACCGTGGGCCTACCCTCTCCCGTTCACGGGAGAGGGAGGGGCCCGCGCCAAAGGCGTGGGAGGGTGAGGGCGTTCTGAAACAAGCCGCACTCATCCAACTTCGCCTAACCGGCTTTGCCGGCAAGGCTTCGTATCCTTCTCCCGCCAACGGGAGAAGGAATAAGCGCTCCTGCTCGCTTCGCGCCAGGCAGCTTTCCGCCCGGAAGCGGACC
>NZ_NOIW01000080.1:0-24259 GCF_002708645.1 Sphingobium sp. IP1 | reverse complement strand
CCGTTCGAACAGGGGCGTTCCCAACTCCGCTTCCAGCTTGAGCAACTGGCGGTTCACGGCAGACGAAGCCACATTGAGCCGCCGGGCCGCTTCCCGGATCGACCCGGCCCGGCGGATGGCGTCAAAATAGACGACCATCGGAGCATGAAAACGATGTGCGCGGTTGGACATGAGCGGCATGGTCGGGCTTGCGATGAGCCAAGTCAACGTCCCTTTTTCGGCATCGGGTGGAGCGACAATTTATTCTTTTTTAGATCGGGTCTTTGCGCTCAGAATGCGATCTCACAGAATCGAGGTTTGAAATGAGCGCTACTGCATCGGCATCGCAGGTTGAAAAAGCCGCCGAACTGAACTTGCCGATCGTCGACATCAGCGGTTTGCGAGGGGCCAGCGCGTCCGAACGTTCCAAGGTGGCGACCGCGATAAGACAAGCCTGTCTCGACAAGGGATTTTTCTATTGCGTCGGGCATGGCGTTGCCGCCTCGACGATGCAGCGGCTGTTCGATGCGAGTGCGGAATTCTTCGCCTTGCCGATGGACCGCAAGCTGGACGTGGCGATGTCCCGTTCCAAAGCGAACCGGGGATATGAGCCGCTGCGCGGGCAGACGCTGGAGGCGGGCGCGCCGCCGGATCTGAAGGAGGGCTATTATATCGGTCGTGACGTTCCGGCCGATGACGAGCAGGCGCTGAAATATTTCAATACCGGACCGAATGTCTGGCCTGCCGGTCTTGCCGGGTTCGAAGCCGTGACCTCCGCATATTTCGCCGAAATGCGTAGTCTGGCGGGCGTACTGCTGGAGGGCATTGCCCTTTCGCTGGGGCTGGACGCGGACTTTTTCACGACGCTGGAGCAAGATCCGATCGCCACGCTGCGCCTGCTCCACTATCCCCCGCAGGCAGCCAATCCGCATCCGGATGAAAAAGGGTGCGGGGCGCACACGGATTTCGGCGGCATCACTATCCTGCTACAGGATAATGTGGGCGGCCTCCAGGTGTGGGATCATGACCAGAGTCTATGGCTCGATGCCGTGCCTGTGCCCGGCGCTTTCGTCATCAATCTGGGCGATCTAATTGCGCGCTGGACCAATGACACATATCGTTCCACCCGTCATCGCGTTATCAACGCCTCGGGCCAGGAGCGCTATTCTGCTCCCTTCTTTTTCTGCGGCAACCCCGCCCAACGCATCGAATGCATACAATCCTGTTTGGAGCCGGGTGAAGGGGCCAAATATGCTGCAGTGACGGTCGATGAACATATGCGTGAGCGTTATGCCGCCACCTATAAGCGGAGCTTCGATTGATTTGTTTGGACAAGCATATAGGCGCGAATACGGGGCCAGTTCGCGATCGCTCCTTACTGCCAGGCCCCCCTTAATGCCCTAATTCTGTCAGACATCGAGGCGCAGCGCAATTGCGCCGACGATGGTAGCTGCGGATTAGGGCACCGTCATATCCGGCCTCCGGTTTCGCTTCGCTCCACCTTCACCCGGATATGGCTGTAGCGGCTTTAATCCACTGACAAACCGATCGGTCCACTTGGTGGTGGCAGATCAGGTCACCATAGATGCGCGGGCTCAATGAAAATCGTGGCTGCGGATCGGCAGAATGTCGTCGTGGGTTGCCTTTGCGTTGCGATAGGGCGGTGCGCCAAGCGTTCGACCGCTCGGAAAGACAGGGTCGCGCGGATCAGGACCACCACCATGAGTTGCGCCATCGCCGCGGCCCGATGCGACCGTAAAATCCATTCGGCCGACCGATCGCAGCATCTCGTCATGATCGACGACCCGGTCGCAGATGATGTGGATGACCTCTCCCTCCTTCTGGAGTCGGCCGCGTATGGCAATCATCGACGCGGACATGATCTGCCGCCGATAGATCTCGAACTTTTGTGGCCAGAGGATACCTTGGGCAACGCCGCTCTCATCCTCGATCGTGACGAAGAGCACGCCCTTGGCTGAGCCGGGCCGCTGGCGGACCAGAATGACTCCGGCGACCTCGATGTTGCGACCATCGCGGATCGACTTGAGATCTGCGCACCGGACGATCCGCATGGCGTTGAGCTGGGGGCGCAGGAAACTCAGCGGATGGTTGCGGAGCGAAAGCTGGAGCGAGCGATAATCCTCGACCACCTCGCGGCCTTCGGTCATTGGCTGGAGCGAAACCGGTGCCTCGCTGCCTTCGGGTGAGAATTTGCCATCGCGCGCGTCCGCGGCGGCGAAGAGGGGGAGGGGCGCTTCGCCCAGACCCTTGACCTTCCAGAGGCCTTGGCGGCGATCCTGCGCGATGCAGGCAAAGGCGTCGGCCTCGGCGAGTCGTTCGATCGCGGCGCGCGGCACGCCCGCGCGGCGCCAGACCTCCTCGACACTCTCGAAAGGGGCTGGTCCGCGCGCGCCGACGATCGCGGCGCCATGGAGATTGGCGAAGCCGCGTACCTGCCGGAAGCCGAGGCGCACCGCTTTGTATCGCCCGCGCGCCGGTTCGAGCGAGCAGTCCCAATGGCTGTGGTTGATTGAGACCGGGCGGATCTCGACGCCATGGTTTCGGGCGTCGCGCACGATCTGGGCGGGCGCATAGAAGCCCATGGGCTGGGCGTTCAGGAGCGCGGCGCAGAAGACATCGGGATGATGATGCTTCATCCAGCAGGAGGCATAGGCGATCTTGGCGAAGCTCGCCGCGTGGCTCTCGGGAAAGCCGTAACTGCCGAACCCCTCAATCTGCTTGAACGTGCGCTCGGCAAAATCCTTTGGGTAGCCCCGCGCGATCATGCCGTTCACCAGCTTATCGTAAAAATGGCTGACCCCGCCCGTCAGCTTGAACGTCGCCATGGCGCGGCGCAGCTGATCGGCCTCGGCCGGCGTAAAGCCTGCCCCCACGATCGCGACCTTCATGGCCTGCTCCTGAAAGAGCGGGACGCCCAGTGTCTTCTTGAGTACCGCTTCAAGTTCTGGCTTGGGATATTCGGGCGTCTCCTTGCCCTCGCGGCGGCGCAGATAGGGATGGACCATGTCGCCCTGAATAGGGCCGGGACGGACAATCGCGACTTCGATCACGAGATCATAGAATTCCTTCGGCTTGATCCGCGGCAGCATCGACATCTGCGCACGGCTTTCGATCTGGAAGACGCCCAGCGTGTCGGCACGCTGGATCATGGCATAGACAGCGGGGTCATCGTGCTGAAGGTCCGCCATGCCGACACGCAGGCCCTTATGCTCTTCCAGCAGATTGAACGCCCGGTTCATGCAGCCCAACATGCCAAGGCCCAGCACATCGACTTTCATGAACTTCACCGCATCGATGTCATCCTTGTCCCATTCAATGATTTGGCGATCCTCCATCCGCGCCGGCTCGATCGGAACGAGGTCGTCAAGCCGGTCCTGGGTCAGCACGAAACCGCCGGGATGTTGCGATAGGTGTCGCGGGGTGCCGATGAGCTGCCGCGAAAGTTCGAGCGTCAGCTTCAGGCGATGATCGTCGGCGTTCAAATTGGCGCTCGCAATCTGTTCGTCGGTGATGCCGTCCATCGACCATCCCCAGACCAGACCGGTCAGCATCTTCGTGAGATCGCGCGGGAGACCCAGCGCCTTGCCCACCTCTGCGACCGCCCCGCGGGTGCGGTAGCGGGTGACGACGGCTGTCAGCGCCGAGCGGCTGCGCCCATAGGTCTCATAGATCCACTGGATGATCTCCTCGCGCCGCTCATGCTCGAAATCGACGTCGATATCGGGCGGCTCCTTGCGTTCGCCAGACACGAATCGCTCGAATAGCAGTTCATGCTTGATCGGGTCGATCGAGGTGATGCCGAGCATATAGCAGACGCAGCTGTTTGCTGCCGAGCCGCGGCCCTGGCAGAGAATGCCGCGCCGGCGGCTCTCGGCGACGATCGAATTGACCGTCAGAAAATAGGGGGCGTAACCGAGCTGGTCGATCAATCGCAGCTCATGATCGATCTGCTTACGATAGGCGGAAGGCAGGCCATCGGGAAACATCCGGTTGGCAGCATTTTGGGTCAGAGCAGCCAGCGCCTCTTGCGCCGTGCGCCCCTCCATCACCTGTTCATACGGGTATTGATACTGGATTTCGCCGAGATCAAAGCGACATTGGTCGGCGATGTCGGCGCTTGCCTGGATCGCGTCGGGAAAGGCGGAAAAGCGCCGTTCCATCTCTGCCGGCGACTTGAGGTTCCGGTCCATATAGCGCTCGCGCCTGAACCCCAGGCCATCGATCGTCGTCTTCTCCCGGATCGCGGTCATCACATCCTGGAGCGGTCGAACATGGGGCGAGTGATAAAGAATGTCGCCGGTTGCGACGCTCCGCACGGCGGTCGCTCGCGCCATGACATCGAGCCGGTGAAGCCGGGCGACGTCGTCGGGCCGTCGGCGCAGCGCAAGCGCCAGATGCGCGCGGGCACCGAATACGGCCTTGAGATCCCGGAGATTGGCCATGGTTGTATCGTCGGGCTGGTCCGGCACCAGGATCGCGATCTGGCCTTCGGCATGGGCAACGACATCGGCCCAGTCGAGCAGGCAGCAGCCCTTGCCACCGCGCGCCTTGCCGACCGAGAGCAGACGGGTCAGCCGAGACCAGGCGGGGCGATCGGTCGGATAGAGGAGGAGGGCCTTGCCGTCGGTCAAATCGACCCGCGCGCCGGCGATCATCCGGACGCCGGTTGCTTTCTGCGCATCCCACCCGCGCACAACGCCCGCGACGCTGCCCCAATCGGCAAGACCCAGAGCCTTGTGTCCAAGCAGTGCGGCGGCTGAGAAAAGCTGCTCAGGCGAGGATGCGCCGCGCAGGAACGAGAAATGACTTGTGATTTGGAGTTCGACATAGCGGGTCATCACCCAAACACCCCATGCATGAACCAGCTGAGGTTCCCGGTCTGCTCATCGACGCCATCGCCCCGGCGGAACAGCCAGAAGCGTTCGCCGCCCTCTGCCTCGACCCGGAAATAGTCCCTGACAGCCCACATCTCCTGGGGGGAACGCCACCATTCGCCATGGATGCGTTCCGGGCCGTCGCCGACGACCACTCGATAGCTCGATCCCCGCCAGACGAAGCGCCGAGGCGGATGGTCGGGCAGCAGCGCCACGACATTGGACAGAAGTTCGGGTCGCCTCAGCATCCGCACAGGCCGCTTCCAGCCGGGCCAGCCTTTGGGCGTTGCCAGTGGTCCGACCCGCCGCACCGCGCGCTCGGGCACGTCGCTCTCATGCGAGGACAAGCGAAAAGGCGTGTCGGGATCGATCCGGCCGGCGAGTTGATCGACCAGCAGCGCTATATCGGGTGCGCGATCGCCCGTGATGAGGCCGGCCTCCAGCGTCTGCGCTCTCAATTGCTCGACGCGCGGTGCGCTCAGCGTCATCGTCTCGATGCCAAGGCCCGGATCGATCCGCTCGACCCGCATGGCCAGCATGCGTTTGAGATGCTTCGCATCGCGCGTGGCCTTCGCTGTGCCGATGGCAATACGCTGCTCGGTTCCATCGACGATCTGGCAGGCGAGCTGCGCGGTGCGCAGGCCAAGGCCCTGCTCGATCAGCAGGGTGACGAGATCGTCGACCAGATCGCCGATCACCTGGTTGATCGCCTCAGCTGTGCCGATCGGTTCAAGCAGACGCCGTTCTACATGGGGTGTCTCGAAGGGGATGACCGGCACGATGGGTTCAGCGATCATCCCGCGGGCCTGGTCGAGCCTGCGAACGGTCGGGAGGCCAAGACGGCGGGCGAGCGGTCCGCGTGGCATGGGATAGAGGTCAGCGATGCGCTCCAGGCCGAACCGGGCTGCGGTCTCGAGCACGCCCGGATCGAGCCGGAGCGCGGAGAGCGGTAGATCGGCAATGGCCTGGGTTTCGGCGCCGTTCGGAAGGAGGGTGATGGCCTCGTTCCCGTAGCGCGCGAGCGCATGGGCGGCGCCCGGCGTGCCTGCGATCGCGACGCTGGCCGTGAAGCCCAGCCGCTCAAGGAACCGCAGCAACCGGCGGCAGAAGCGCGCCTCGCCGCCGAACAAATGCGTGGTGCCGGTAAGATCGAGCCAAAGGCCGTCCGCGCACGCGACACTTGCAGTCGGCGTCCAATGCGCGATAGCGTGCAGCGCCAACCGGTCCAGCCAGGCCTGATCCGCATCTGGCTGCGCGTCGCGCACTTCCAGGTCGGTCACCAGCGCCCGGGCATGGGCGGCGGCCATGCCGGGGCGAAGGCCAAGTTTCAGCGCAAGCGGGCAGGCCGCGGTCACGACGTCTCGCTGCCCCGTGCGCGCGATGAGGATCGTCGGCTGGCCCCAGAGCTTGGCCCATGTGAGCGCGGGGACGGGGACAGATGCAGTGCGGCCGCCACCGTCATCGGCGGGCAACGCCTTGAAGGGATGCTCGGCGGATTCGCTGCGCCGTCCCATCTCGCGCATGGTCGGGCGCTGATGCGCTGGCATGGCATCGATATCGGCCTGGGTTGGCCCGCTGCCGAGCGCGCCATCGCGCGCCCAGCGGGCGCCGGGGCGCCAGCCACCCGCCTTGGGGACGGAACAGGCGCCAGGATTATCGTCGATCGGCGAGGCGAAGCGCGGTGCGATCGGGGCAGGAGCCGGCTCAGGCAGCCTGGCGGGCCGCTCTGCCCGTCGCAATCGCTCTATCGGGAGCTGCGGCAGGTAGAGCGAGGCGACCCGTGTCATCGCACGCCTCCAGTTCGATGGAGAAGGGATTGCCGTTCCGCTGGCGGACAAGTTCGACCGACCAGCGCGGCCGCCCAAGGCCGACATGGGGAACGGGGCTCGAAGGGGCCGCACCGATGCGCCAGCGCGTCATCGCCGAGGAGAGACCGCTCAAGGGGCAACGCTCGCGACTTCGGTGGCGGCGGTAGAGCAGCATCGGCGTCTTGCCGTCGGAAGCCGCCAGCTGAAGCCGTCGGGTCGCCGTCTGATCGGCGGCCTTCACTTCCGCGACAACGCAGGCGAGCGATCCATCGCGCAGGCCATCTTCGGCAAGCGCCAGGACCTCGGCGTCCTTGCGGCCCTGGGCATAGAGGATCTTGTCAGGGCTAAGGCCGATCTGCTCGAGGCCCGGCGCATAAAGGTCGAAGCGCGTCACCGCCCAGAGAATGGTGAACCCCGGCTCCGCGCAAAAGCGCGCCGCGATCCCGGCGGCAAACAGGGTGGCGCAGGCATCATCGGTGAAGCTGGCCGAAGCAGCAGCGATTTCATGTAGTCCCGCGCCATTGAGACCCTGGTCGGCCAAACGTTCGTCCAGCTCGGGCAATCCGAACGGCAGGGCGGGCCCGCGCGCGGCGCGGGCATGCGCCAGGCTTGCGCGAAGCGCGGCAAGCTGGTCGACCTGGTTCTGGTCGAGGGAAGAGAGATATACGGACATGGGAACAACGACTCAATATGTTCCCTATATGTTCCTTTGACTCTGAAGATTCGTCAAGGCGGATGAATCGCAGCTCATCTGAGGTTTAGGTGAAGAGGCGGGAAGCGTGTCCCCCTCCAGTCATCACCGTATGCGACTGTTCATCGCCGGCCCTAGTTCATGAGCCAGACAATCCACCACCTGCTGCACCTTTGGCAACAGATGACGGCGCTGTGGATAGACTGCCCAAATCGGCTCATCGTCCGGCTGGGCGTCCTCCAGCAGCAAATCTACCATGCCATGTTTGAGATAGGGCAGAACATAAAAGTCGGGGAGCTGGCAAATGCCCAATCCCGAGACGCAAGCCTCCATGACAGCATGTCCGCTGTTGCACATAAAACGCCCTTTAGGTCGATGGACGACTTCCTGTCCGCCTATCTTGAAATGCCAAGCTGCGGCGGTGCCTGCGATACATTCATGGTTTTCCAAGGCCTCAACCCGGTTCGGACGCCCTGCAGATGCAAGATAGCTTGGGGCTGCGCACGTATAAAGGCTACGTGACGCCACGCGGGTTGCTATCAGGCGGGGGTCTGTGATCGAGCCCGTCCTTATAGCCAAATCGAACCCTTCGCCGAAGAGGTCGATGATCCGATTGGACAGTTCGATAGATACCGTAAGCTTGGGATGCTGCGCGGCGAAGCGGCGTATGATCGGGGCCACGAACCGCTCACCCATCGCCGTTGAACAGGTCACGCGCAGCTCTCCTTGAGGCGCGCTGCGGTCGCCAATAAGGGCGATTGCCTCATCCCTGTCTTGAGCGATCCGCTCGCACCGTTCGAAAAATGCTCGTCCGGTGTCGGTTAACCTGACCGTGCGGGTCGTTCTATGAAATAGCTGAGCTTCAACTCGCTGCTCCAGCGCCATGATCGAGCGGCTGACATGCGTGGTCGACATGCCTAGCGCCTGTGCCCCACGCGTGAAGGAACCCAGCGTGGCGACGCTGATGAATTCGTCGATACCATCCCAAGCCGACATTCATTATCCCTATAAAGAAATAAACCTTTGCTAAAATACTATATTATCGCTCCTGCGGAACGGCGCTAGAGTGAAAATGAGGAGTGGGCGTGGCTACGATGTGGCTTGGATAATCTATGCGTGGCTCTGCAAGATTTTTTCCGGCTGTGATGAGCCACGCTGGCTGTTCTCGAACGCTGCCAATGACGAGGAATGAGAAATGAAGACCCGCGCCGCCGTCGCCTTCGAAGCGAAGAAGCCGCTTGAGATCGTCGAGCTGGACCTGGAAGGGCCCAAGGCGGGCGAAGTGCTGGTGGAAATCATGGCGACCGGCATCTGCCATACCGACGCCTATACGCTCGACGGGTTCGACAGCGAGGGCATTTTCCCCTCGGTCCTCGGCCATGAAGGCGCGGGCATCGTGCGCGAAGTCGGGCCCGGCGTGACTTCGGTAAAACCGGGCGACCATGTCATTCCGCTCTACACCCCCGAATGCCGGCAGTGCAAAAGCTGCCTGTCGGGCAAGACGAACCTGTGCACCGCTATCCGCGCCACCCAGGGCAAGGGGCTGATGCCCGACGGCACCACCCGCTTCAGCTTCAAAGGTCAGCCCATCTATCATTATATGGGCTGCTCCACCTTCTCCAACTTCACCGTCCTGCCCGACATCGCGGTGGCCAAGATCCGCGAGGACGCGCCGTTCCAATCGAGCTGCTATATCGGCTGCGGCGTCACCACCGGCGTCGGCGCGGTCATCAACACCGCCAAGGTGCAGGTGGGTGACAATGTCGTCATCTTCGGCCTGGGTGGCATCGGCCTCAATGTGATCCAGGGCGCGCGCCTTGCCGGGGCGAACAAGATCATCGGCGTCGACATCAACCCCGATCGCGAGGAATGGGGCCGCAAGTTCGGCATGACCGACTTCCTCAATTCGAAGGGCCTGTCGCGCGAAGAGACGGTAGCGAAGATCGTGGAGATGACCGACGGCGGTGCCGACTACACGTTCGATGCCACGGGCAATACCGAAGTGATGCGCACGGCGCTCGAAGCCTGCCATCGCGGCTGGGGCACCTCGATCATCATCGGCGTGGCTGAAGCCGGCAAGACGATCGAAACGCGACCCTTCCAGCTCGTCACCGGCCGCAACTGGCGCGGCACGGCCTTTGGCGGCGCCAAGGGCCGGACCGACGTGCCCAAGATCGTTGACATGTATATGACCGGCAAGATCGAGATCGACCCGATGATTACCCATGTCATGGGTCTGGAGGAGATCAACACGGCTTTCGACCTGATGCACGCGGGCAAGAGCATCCGCTCGGTCGTCGTCTTCTAAGTTCGTTCGAGAGAGGGAGGAATAAAATGGCTGTCATTTCGGGTGACGGGGTGTTTTCGCACGCCTGTGTCGGCGCGAGCGACCTTGCAGGGTCGTCGGCCTTTTACGATGCGGCACTGGCGCCGCTGGGGGTCAAGAATCTGGGCCCTTTCGGAGATAACGTCATCCTCTACGGGAAAGACAAACCGGCTCTGCTGGTTCTGCGCCCCGGCAATGGCGAAGCGCCGTCCAGCAACGGCGTGACCATCGGGTTTGCGGCCGCCAGCACCGACGAGGTCGATGCCTTCCATGCTGCTGGTCTGGCTGCCGGCGGCAGCTGCGAAGGCGAGGCAGGGCCTCGTGGTCATTTGCCCGGCGCCTATGCCGCCTATCTGCGCGATCCGGCCGGCAATAAAATCTGCGCCTACACCTTCACGGATGGCAACTGAATGATGGAGCAGGTCAGCACGAACAAGGCCTTCGGCGGCGCGCAGGGCGTCTATAAGCACGCCTCCGCCGCTACCGGAACAGAGATGACCTTTTCGGTCTTCGTGCCTCCGCATCAGCCGGGGACGAAGCTGCCGGTCGTCTGGTATCTGTCCGGGCTGACCTGCACCCATGCCAATGTCACGGAAAAAGGCGAGTTCCGCCGCATCTGCGCGGAACTGGGCCTGATCTTCGTCGCGCCGGATACATCGCCGCGCGGCCCGGACCTCAACGGGAATGCCGTGCCGGACGATCCGGCCGGTGCCTATGATTTCGGCCTGGGCGCGGGCTTCTATGTCGATGCGACGCAGGCGCCGTTCGATCGTCATTACAAAATGTGGTCCTATGTGACCGAGGAATTGCCCACCCTGATTGCGGACAATTTCCCGGCGGACATGACGCGCCAGTCGATCATGGGTCATTCGATGGGAGGCCATGGAGCAATCACCATCGCCCTGCGCAATCCGGGCAGATATGCGTCGGTGTCAGCTTTTGCGCCGATCGTCGCACCCGGCCAGGTGCCCTGGGGGGAGAAGGCCCTGGCCGGCTATCTGGGTGAAGATCGCGCGACATGGCGCCGGCACGATGCGGTCGCGTTGATCGAGGATGGCGCCCGCGTGGCAGATTTGCTGGTCGATCAGGGCGGTGCAGATTCGTTCCTGACGCAGGAATTGCGGCCGGAACTCCTCGAAAGCGCATGCAAGACGGCGGGCATCGACCTGACGCTCAACCTGCGCGAAGGCTATGACCACAGCTATTATTTCATTTCCACCTTCATGGCCGACCATCTGCGCTGGCATGCGACCCGCCTCATCAAGGATTGATTGATGGTTCAGATTTTGGTGACTGGCCGCGACGGTACCGAACATGCGGTCAAGGCGGAGGCCGGTCTCTCGCTGATGGAAGCGATCCGTGACAATGGCCTCGACGAACTGCTCGCACTCTGCGGCGGATGCTGTTCCTGCGCGACCTGCCATGTCTATGTCGAAGAGGGCCACGCGATCCCGCCGCTCAGCGACGATGAGAATGACTTGCTAGACAGCAGCGATCATCGCAACGGGCGCTCGCGCCTGTCTTGCCAAATTCCGCTGACGGCACAGCTCGACGGGCTGCGCGTCACCATCGCGCCGGAGGACTGATGAGCGAGACCCTACTTTCCCGTTATTATGAGGCCTTCAACAGAGGCGATGCCGAGGCGATGCTGGGCCTGCTGACGGAGGATGTCGTCCACGAACCCTCGCAGGGTGAACCGCGCCAGGGCAAGGCGGCCTTCGCCGCATTTCTCGATCACATGAATCGCTGCTACCGGGAGCGGGTGATCGATCCCGTCTTTCTGAGCTCGGGGGACGGCACTCGCGCGGCGGCCGAGTTCCAGCTGGAGGGCGAATATCTGCAGACCGACAGCGACTTGCCGCCCGCGCGTGGTCAGCGCTATCGGCTACGTGTCGGCGCCTTTTTCGATATTGTCGATGGCCGGATCGCGCGAGTCAGCAACCATTATAACCTCGCCGACTGGTTGAGGCAGGTCGGCGAACCGGCATGACGGCCGCTCTGGATGCGCCGCTGGTGGTGGAGCGCATCGGTCGCGACGATCTGTCGCTGCGCGCGCTCGCCACGCTGCGCATGACGGTGTTCCGGACATGGCCCTACCTCTATGACGGCAGCCTCGATTATGAGGCGAACTATCTGGATCAATTTCTAAGCGCCGAGGATGCGATCGTCATCGTTGCGCGACTCGGTGACATTCCCGTCGGCATGGCGACCGCCTCACCCATGACGACACAGTCGGATGTGATCAGGGCTCCGTTTCTGGCCGCTGGCGTCGATATTGGCGCGATGCATTATTTCGGGGAATCCGTGCTGCTGCCCCAATTCCGCGGGAAGGGGATCGGCCATCGCTTCTTCGACGAGCGGGAGGCCGCGGCAAAGGCCGCCGGCGCGAACTGCGCAGCCTTCTGCGCGGTGGTGCGGCAATCCGACGATCCGCGTCGTCCCGCCAAAGCCGGGGATCTGGGCGATTTCTGGCGCAAGCGAGGCTATCGTATCGCGCCGCGCTACGATACGCGGCTCGCGTGGAAGGAAGTGGGGCAGGCGCAAGAGATTGACCATGTCATGCGCTTCTGGATGAAGAAGATTTAGTGCGACATTCACCCTGGGGGCGGGACGAAGTGGACCAAGTTCGAATCGCGGCGGCGCAATATCCGATCGAACTGCTGCCAAGCTATGACGCGTGGGAAGCCAAAATCAGCCGGTGGGTGACACAGGCAGTGGAGGAAGGCGCGCAACTGCTGCTTTTCCCCGAATATGCGGCGATGGAGCTGGCTGGCTGCAACCCTGCTACAGCGTCTGATCTTCAGCGCTCCCTTGAACTGGTCATGGCGCTTTCGGATCGAGCGGAAGAACTGCACCGGAAACTGGCTACTCGATATGGGATAGTCATCTTGGCCGGTAGCGGTCCGGCGGTCGACGAGCGAGGGATGATCGTCAACCGGGCGCGGCTCTTCTGTCCCGATGGCAGTGTGGGTTGGCAGGACAAGATTGTGATGACCCGCTTCGAACGGGAGATCTGGGGCATAGCAGGGGGTACGCAGATAAAAGCATTGGACACGCCCTTTGGCCCGGTTGGCATATCCATCTGCTATGACGCCGAGTTTCCTCTGATTGCACGTCGCCAGGCAGAAGCGGGAGCAAGAATCATCCTCGTGCCCTCAGCAACCGACAATATGCAGGGTTATTGGCGGGTGCGGATCGGCGCGCAGGCGCGTGCGCTTGAAAATCAATGTTATGTGGTGCAGGCGCCCACAGTTGGTCTCGCGCCCTGGCTCCCATCGCTCGACGAAAATTATGGCGCCGCTGCAGTTTATGGGCCGCCTGACTGCATCACGCCCGACAATGGCGTTTTCGCCATTGGACCGGCTCATCAGGCCCAGTGGCTGATGGCCGATGTTGATCTTCGCCAGGTCGAAAAATGGCGCCAGGGCGGCGCAGTTCTTCCTTTCCGTCACTGGTCAGAACAGTGGCCCGAGCTACTGGCTTCGCCGACAGGTATCGCCAATGACAATCCAGATGAGCTTTGCACTTTATATGACCGGATAGGATGAAGTTGACCCTGTAGAGAGTTCGGCGAACATATCTGCAGCCGCTCAGCCGAGGCGGTGCAGCGTCGATGCATCCCGATCGCCATCGAACCAGCGTTCCAGCGCATCGTCGAGTAGCGGCGATCCACCGGCGGCTTCAAACAGGGTGAGCGACGAGCGCAGCTTCATCGCGTCGATCGAGCCGAAGATGGAGACCGGATCGCTGCCGCCAAGCGCCTGAAGTGCTTTCACGCATTCGAGGTAGCGCGGCCCCAGGACTGGATGAGCGAGATAGGCGCGGGCTTCGGCGAGCGAGGCAATTCCATAATAGTGGGCCGTCGGGCTGTGGCCGAGGCCGCGAAGCTGCGGAAAGACGAACCACATCCAATGGCTGCGCTTGGCGCCGGCCCTGATCTCGGCGAGCGCTGTGTCATAGATTTTTGCCTGGGCTTCGATAAACCGGGCCAGCGTCGCGTCTTGCGTCATAACAAAACCTGCTGTGCGGGCGGCGCGCCGTAGACCTGGGCGACCTGCAGGCTGCCCTCCGGCAGCCAGCGCAGTATCTCTTTCGCGGGTACGGTGGGATCAAGCCAGTCTACCCATTGATCGCGGGTGAGCGGAATTATCTGGCGGTGATGATAGGGCGCGACATCGGGTCCGGCGTCCATGGTGAGCATCGTGAAGGCTTCGCCAGCCGGGCTTTCCCGCCAGATGCCGGCGATACAGAACCAGTCATGATCCTTCATCGTGAACAGCCATTTGTCGAGCCGCTTGTCCTTCGGCCGAGGCACTGGCGGGTCGGTGAACTCGAAGAAGCCGTCAGCCAGGATAAGCGCGCGGTGCGATCTGAACTCGCGGCCCTCGGTGCGGAAATTATAGACCGGCTTGTCGTGGTTGCCCGGCCAGCTCCAGCGGCGGTTGACCAGTTCGCCCACGCCCCGCTCGCCCTCCACGCTGCGCACGATCGGCGCCATGTCGGTCATCCGGATATCGTCGCGCGCGGGCACATTGGGTTTGCCCTCGGGCATCCTGATCTTGATCTTGAGGTCCTCGAAATCCTCGACGATCGAGGCGATATCGACCTTCAACCTGTAATCGTTGCACATAGGCCCTCCGCGCGGGTTTCTTCAGCTTGCCCTTAGCGTTCGTTCGCTTTATGTTCTCGTCATGGACTCGAAAGCAACTCCCTTCGACTCCGACGCTTTCGGAAGTCGCCGTGCCATCATCCGACGCAATCCGGATGATGCCCGAGAGATTGAGATGATTGAAGCGGCCTGGGGTTCCAGCCCGCGCTTCGCCGACGGCGTCTCTTATGAGTTCATCCGGTCCGAAGGGAAAAGCTTCCCTAGCAATCGCTGCCTCGTTCCGGCCTCGGAATTCCACATTCGGAACGGCGAGAAGAAATTCCGCGCCTTTCGCGAAGACGGCAATTTCTTTTATCTCGCTGCCATCTGGGAGCCGCCCATGAGCGACTGGCCAGTGAGCTATCGAATCCTCACCGTCGATGCGAACCCTGACGTCATCCGCTATCAGAGCCGGCATGGCGCGATCATCGAGCGGCGGCAGGTCATGCAATGGCTGGATTTTATGGTTCCGGAAGAGGCACTGCTGGTGACGCCGCCCGGCGACATTTTCACAATCGAGGAAATCCTGACCAAGCCTGTGCAAACGAGTTTCGCCCTTTGATGGGCCAGAGCCAACGATCATGCCGATGACCATGATGCTTCCGCTGGATTTGCCGCCGCAGCCAGACGTGCCGGTGCTGCCGGGGCTTCATCAGCGTGAGGATTTCATCTTGCGGTCGGAGGAGCGGGCGCTCATCGCAGGCGTAAAGGATGCGGGCCTGACGCCCTTCCTCTTCCAGCAATGGACCGGCAAGCGGCTGACCAAAAGCTTCGGGTGGAGCTATGATTTCCAGACCGGTGTTTTCGCGCCGGCCGAGCCCATTCCGCAATGGGCGGTGCCGCTCAAGGCCCGCGCGGCGCGGTTCGCGGGTCTGGAGCCGGACGAACTCGAGCAACTGCTGCTGATCCGTTATGATCCAGGCGCGGGTATCGGCTGGCATCGTGACCGCCCGGCGTTCGAGCATGTAATCGGCATTTCGCTGGGCGAACCGGCGACAATGCGCTTCCGACGCCGCACGGAGACAGGCTTCAGCCGGGCAAATGCTCCGCTCGCGCCATGCTCCATCTACCATATGAGTGGGGAGGCCAGGCACGCCTGGGAGCATAGCATCGCGCCGATAGAGGCTTTGCGATGGTCGATCACGTTCAGGAGCCTGCGGAAGTCGGTCGTGTAGCGACACTCAGCCGTACCGTTAGGAACCAGAACCTGCTTTGCCGGTTACCCCTTCATCGATCCGCGCATCTTTGCCCCCCGCTCGTGCGGCTCGATGATATCGGCGGCCCGTCAGTTCCCCCGACTGACGGGCCGTCTTCATTTGGCGGATGGCTGGCTATATGGCGCCCAGACTGAAACTGTTCCGGACTCCGATCGGATTTCACGACGCCTATGTCGCAGCGCCCAGCCAGAAGGCGGCGCTGCAGGCCTGGGGTGCCGACGCCGATCTGTTCGCGCGAGGCATTGCCGAAAGTATCGACGATCCAAAGCTCTTGGCGGAAGCGGCCCAAAAGCCGGGCACCGTCATCAAGCGCGCCCGCGGCACCGCTGCGGAACATCTGGCTTCGGCGGCCAAGCCGATGAAGGCCACGCCGCGCAAAGCAGAGGGCAGGGTGATCCCTGCTAAGCCTCGGCCGCGACCCAGCCGAAAGGCGCTGGATCTGGCGGAGCAGAAACTGCACGAGCATGTCCGATCGGTAGAAGCGCGCATAGGGGAGTTGGAGAAAGAGCGCGCCCGCATCGGAATGCAGATTGCCAAGGTGCGCAAAGAAGGGGAGGGACAGGCCGGCAAATTTCAGGCAGCGGTCGACAAAGCCCGCGCAAAATATGAAGATGCGCTGGACCAATGGCGCGGGCAGGACTGATAGGGTCTGACGATCCTTAAAGGCGCGCTGCGACCAGACAGACATGGAACCGGGCATGGCCGATGATATGTTGACCGACGATGAGAAGGCCTTCTTCACCCTTGCTCTGGTGGAACAATGCGTGCGCAACACCGGGCTGGAGGATCTCCATGCGGGGGTGACGCCCAGCAGCGCGACGGGTGATTATAGCGACGTGAAGGTCGTCACGCCCTATGGCGACATTCCCTGGACCAATCTCTCGCGCATTTCCGACGAGGAAATGAAGGTGCTGATGATCGAGGTGACGAACAAGGTGTTCACCTTCCTGACGCGCGGTGAAGATCTGATGACACTGGGGCCTGCGGCCCGATGGAACAGGCCGGAGCTCGACCAAGGACTGTTGGCGAAGGCGGATCGTCGCGCGGCGCAGCGCGGACGCCGATGAAGGAAACATTGCCGTACAACTCTCGATGGCCACGGTTTTGCGCCATTTGTAGCGCGATCTGGCCAATGCTACTCCGGCATTTTCGAAATTTATGGTGCAGTGCAGCAACGTAATTCGCAGTTGCAGCGTTATATGATCGGATGGGCCTCTGCCCATGGAGGGACAGTTATGACGAAACTGCACTCGACGATCGCGCAACTTGGAAAATTCAGGGCATTATCGCTCCAGCCGCCGCCACCGTCCGACCGGGGGCGGCTCAGCAACATGGAGGATTTCGGGTCCAATTCTGGAGCGCTTCGAGCCAGATATTATATCCCGAAGGGTCTGGGCGGCTCGGACCGGAGCCAGCACGCGCCGCTGGTCGTGGTTCTGCATGGCTGCACGCAAAATGCCCATGCTTATGACCATGGCTCTGGCTGGTCGCAGCTGGCGGATGAGCTGGGCTTTGCCTTGCTGTTTCCGGAGCAGCGGCACGCCAACAATCCCAATCGCTGCTTCAACTGGTTTGCGCCTGGAGACTCGGCGAGGGACGCAGGTGAGCCGCTATCGATCCGCCAGATGATCGCCGCCATGGTCGGGGCACACCCGATCGACGAGGCCCGCATCTATGTGACGGGCCTTTCGGCCGGCGGAGCGATGACGTCGATCATGCTGGCGACCTATCCTGAATTGTTCGCCGGGGGCGCGATCATTGCGGGCCTGCCTTATGGTGCGGCCGCGTCCGTGCCTGAAGCCTTTGCGCGCATGCGCGGCGAGGGCTACCCTGATGACGAGGTACTGGGCGCTCTCATCCGATCCGCCTCTGATCATGCCGGACCTTGGCCGACCATCTCTGTCTGGCAGGGTGACGCGGACCGGACGGTCCACGCCTCGAACGCGGAGAGGATCATCGCTCAGTGGCAGGCCGTCCACGAGAAGGACGATTGGGAGCTTGAAACGCGGATCGTGGACGGGGCGCGCCAGCGCCTCTGGCGCGATCGCGATGGCCGGGTGGCGATCGAAGCCTATGAAGTGACCGGGATGGGGCACGGGACGCCGCTTGCAGTCTCCGGTCCCGAGGCTTGCGGGGTCGCCAGCCCCTATATGCTCGATGCCGGAATCTCATCGACCCGGCATATCGCGGCATTCTGGGGGCTCGCCGAAGAAGCGAGGGCTATACCGGTGGAAGTTCAGACTAGCGAACAGAACGACCCCATCGCGCGCGTGCGAGATCCTATCCAATTCCCATTGCCAAACAGCGCGACCCAATCTCGCCAGGCGTCCGGCCGCGTGAATGTCGGAGCGATCATCGAACAGGCTCTCCGGCGAGCCGGCATCATGCGATGAAGAGTCTTGCTGACCGCCGATGGGCGTGCGGCTCGGGAGCGGATCGCGGGCAACCGGTCGAGGTTTCCGCCCGCCGCGCCGTCGGCTTCATCATCCCGGACCGAGTGGCTTGAGCGTCAATCGCGCGCGAAGCCGAGCAATCCCCGTTGATAGTCCTCGACAACATAAGCGATGGGCAGACCATCTGCCCGGCTCATGAGCGCGCGCTGGGAGAACAGGATTCGCGGTGGTGTTTTGGCGGTGGGCCCGCCTCCCTTGGGCAAGCATGCGGACGACGATCCTGCCGATTTCCGGTCGAGATGCAAAGGCGCGACTATCTTGCCGAACGGCGCATCGGTCTGCTGAAGGCTTGCCTCCATGAAAGCGGGCAAGCGGGAGGGGACATACCAGAGCCGTGCAACGGAGAGGATATGCCCGTTGCAGCGCAAGCGGACGTGCCGCAGTTGAACGCGGTCCGACGCATCGAGCTGCAACGCACGGCGCAACTGCGCGGTGGCCGAGACCGGCTTGTTCGCGATTTTCTCGGCAATGACCGCGCCTGCCGGCGCCATATGATGGGAGGCGCACCAGCGGTCCAGCACCTGGGTCGCGGATGCGGCTCTCCCAATCTCCTCCCGCAATGTGCTGATCTCGGCGATGGATTGCACGGTAGCGGCTGGGCGCGCGGCCGCGATGCCGGGGTCTGCAATCAACGGCGCGGTCAGTCCAGCGGCAACAAAGATGAGAATGTTGAATGGCCGATACATCCTCGCCCTATTCCTTTGGGACTGCGGCTTTTACAAGCAGAGGATATAGCCGTAGCGACGCACCGCCTGTCCGGCGCTCAATTGGCCACAGGACAGGTCGACTCCCTTCGACGTACATCTGGCGACCGTTCGGCCATATTTGTCGGTGTCGGTCTTGCGGCACTGCACCGCACCAGCCGCTACGAGCTTTTGGAGATTTTGCGTGGCCGCATAGGGATCGCCCGGCGTGCATTGGCGTCCTTGGCGGCAATGTCCGGGCAATTCTGGCGCGTCGATGCCTGACAGGCGAATGCGCGTCGATCCGCAATCGAACGTGTCCCCGTCGATCACGCGGACGCTGCCACATTGAAAGCTCGCTTCTTCCGACGCGAAACCGGTCTCGCCGATCAGCTTCAGCCCCAGGAACGCGCCAAGCAACAAGCCGATGATGACGAGGATGCTTTGCACGCGAGTCCATCGCCTGCGCTTTGGTCCGCGCAGGGACGGCAGCTCGGATTGGAAAGAATGGCGACGGCTATTTCGCGGTTTCCTGAATTTATGCACATCCCCCATATGCTTTTTATCGAGCATCTAGGGTGCACATGCAATCAGGTAGCAGAGGTCACAGCGTCAGCGACCAGGTCTGTCCGATCAGGTCCTGGCCAAAGCTATTGTGGGGCGCTTCGTCCACCAGCTCGAACCCTGCCTTCTGGTATATACTGCGGGCGGCCACCAGGACGCTGTTGGTCCAAAGATCGAGCCGCTCATATCCCAGGTCACACGCCCGTCTGATGCACGCCTCGACCAGCATTTTGCTCACGCCGGCGCCACGCGCATCTGGCTCGACATAGAGCAGCCGCAACTTTGCCACCGTTGGCTTCTCGCCCTTAACCAGAAAGATCGAACCGACCATTTGATCGTCCATCTCCGTAATCCAGGCATCCTCGCGCGCGGGATCGAACGATTGGTGGAAATCGGCGACGATCCGCGCCGCCAGCGCCTCATAGTCCTGGTTCCAGCGATATTCCTGAGCATAGAGTATCGCCTGCCGTCCGACGATCCGCCCAAGGTCGCCTGGCTTGAGGCCGCGCAAGCGAACGGTCGGCTTCTCTAGTAGCTATCGACCAGAATGCGTCGTTCGCCGATCGAGCATGGAACGGCAGATTTTAACACAACTTGCCATTCGCTGAGCGCGAAACCGTCTGGCAGCACCCCCCCCATACACATTGGTCATTCAGCCGCCGTGGGGTCGATTCCGAAAGTCGCGCCACGTTCAGGTGATGCCGATCGACACGATGGATGGAAAGCGGAATGGCCGGTTTGGAGAGGATGGAGTCGGTGATCGACCCTTTGCTCCGCTTGCCATGATCGGCGGTTATTCGCCGCAAATCGTCCTGAGTAACCCGCAAGTGCTGAAACCCGGCCAGCCACCGTCACGTCGCGGGTCGGATGCGACCAGAGTGTCGATTAAACGCCGTGATTTCGGCGATCGGCAGGTCAACATGGCGCTTATAAATCTCGCCGCGCAAATAGCTTAACTCAGAGGTGAGGGCGTCCTCGGGCACGTCGATCCACCACGAACGGGGCGTTCCGTCCTCTCTGCCGTTCCAACGATACCCGCGCTGCTTGAGTTCATCCTTCGTCTCGAAAGGAGAATTCAATGCCCAGCACCGATATGTCTTGCCTCTGGCAGACAGTAAAAGCTTCGACAGAGCGCTGTGACCACTGATCGGCAAAGGGCGGCCAAGCAGTTCTATCGTCGCATTGCAGTCATGTACCGCCCGGTGCTTGTCGTAAAAGAAGCCGGAAGCCATCGCCAGAAATGCAAGCTTGGCGCTCTCGAACCCCTCATCCGACCAACTGACTTCGTTCAGCGAGCAGGCCCAGGGATTCTTGGCAAGCGCCGGGCAGAACTTCTCGAGGAAGGGGCGGTCGAACGGCGCGTTGTGGGCTATGACGAGGCCGGGCCCAGCGAAAGCCGCAACTTGGGAAGGGTCGATCGATTTGCCGGCGACCATTGCATCGTCGATCCCGGTCAGCCGTGTCACATCAGCAGGAATCGGGATCGATGGTTGCCTGAGCCCGTTGAAGGGGACTCCAACGCCAACAATCTCGCCCGCAAACGTGTAGAAAAACGGAACCATTGCCAGTTCGATGATCTCGTTCGTCTCGCAATCCAGGCCGGTGGTCTCGACATCGGCCACGACAGCCCGACGCGTGCCGCGAGGTGCCTCGGCGAGTGGATTGCCAGCACTCAGCTTCCGCAGAACCTTATAGTCGCCGCTGGCCTCAAGCGCAGCGATCATCTCTTCGGTGCGAGAACTACTCATCCGCGACCGGCGCCAGGCGGATTGAGGACAGGCGACCTGCCTCGTGGAACCACAGGTCGACGATCTTCGCATCGTCGCTTGCTGGCAGCGGATCAGCACGGCGAACCTTGAAGGTCGTGGGCAGATTGACCGAGTTGCCAAAAACCAGGGCATGCTGCTTGGGGAGCGAAGGCAGGCGTCGCAGCACGTTGTCAGAGATGAACGGCGTCATCTGGCGGATCTGAGACAGGTCGTCGGGGTTTTGTATCCGGTGGACCACGAAGTTCGAGCATTGCGAAAGCACTGTCTTTGAAAGTTCGCTTGGTCGCTGCGACGCCACGAGCAGAAACAAGCCATATTTCCGGCCCTCCTTGGAGATCCTTTCAAAGATCCGGCTCGCGTCGACCGCGTGACGGGACGGCGTCGATGCGACGTACCGATGGGCTTCCTCGAGCAGAAGGTGGACGGGGAAGCGATTGCGTGGATCAGCTTGTCGAAGGAGGCGGAACACCATTCGCGCGATCACGGCACTGACCAGTTCGACGACCTCATCCTCGACCGCATTCATATCGAGAATGATGATCTGGGCGCCCTTGGTCAGCCCTCCATCGACCGTCTTCAGGCCAAGGAGGGTTGCCAGGAATGCCTCCCTGTCACCCGCCGCGGCGGGTTCGTGCCGGAGGAAGCGATAGTCGCCACGCTCTTCCAGCGCCTTGAACCGCGTCACCATCTGCGCGCAGTAATCGCGGATCTGCCGGTTGCCATGAGCCTCCTCGTACAGGAGCGCCAAATCAATCGCTTCACCAAGCGCGGTGAAATCGAACGGCGTTCCATCATAGTCGGGCAGCTTCAGGTCGGGAATGAGGAATCCGGCTTGCTGTCCTCCACCTGCGAGGAACTGATAAGCGGCGTCCAGTCCCGGCATGTCGCCATAGTTGAGGGCGATCATACGCAGGAGCGCAGCCTGGTTGATCTGGGGGGTACTGAAGCGCTGGAGAATCCCCCGAATCCGGGTCCGTTTTGCGCCCGGCGGTGTCTCGTCGCTCAGGATCAACGTGATGCACGTGGCGAGGATATGGTTTCGTACGTCGTTGAGCTGACCCGCGTTCGCCGCGCCAAACAGCGTGGCTAGCCCAAGGGCCATGCGGAGGATGGGCACCTGCGTTCGTTCGCTCGCCTGGAGCAGCAATTCCCACTCGGACAGGTCGAGGTACCAGTGAGGGAGCCGGAAGCGGCCGTCTGCCGCCGAGCCGTCGAGAACAAGGCGGCTGACCCCAATGTCGGCAATCTCCGGCAGCTTCTCGAATGCCTTGGCGTATTCGCCGTTCACGTCGAGCACGACGAATGTGGCCCCCCTGGCATGGTGCTCATCGGGCTTTTCGAACAGAGCCTGCAGGACGGATGCTACCGTGCAGGATTTCCCGCTGCCGGTATTGCCGAGAACGGCGACGTGGCCGCCGAAAAAGTCGTCGATACGAACCTTGACGCCATAGTCTTCGAACACGACCGACTGGCCGATCCCAAGGTTGCGAAACCTGGTTGCACCCGGCGGGGCGCAGGCAATTTCGCCGTGCCCGATACCCGGCACAGTGTTGGTCTCGGTATCGAAGATCCGGTCAAGCTCGCCGTCAAGCGCGTACAGCGCATCCGCGTAGAGTGACGGGAAGACCGACACGCCGAACCGAAATCTGCCATCGCCCTTAGCCGGCAGCATTCCGACCGGCACGACATCAAGAAACTTCGCAGAATTCGCCTTGTCCAGGTTTGCGTCGCCACTGCCGGACACGTCCCGCTCGCGCAGACCAACGACCTCGGCGACCACATATTCAGACTGAGCCGGGATCATCAGGAACGAGCCGAGCCGGGCGACATAATGCACGTCGTCGAAGCCCACGACCGTGAAATTGTCGGTCCCGCCGTGCATTTCGATGATGAACTTGTCTGCGGCGACCGAGGTGACCTTGCCGATCGCTCGGCGGCGATCGTCAGAGCTCATTATCGTCTCCCTTGGCTTTTCGGCCGAAGGTTTCGAGGACGAGCTTCACTGCGTCATCGATCCGCTCTGCTGGTCGCTGGGGCAGGAAGTGCTCTACGATCGTGTTGAAATAATGCGCGCGCGAGCCATCGGTCGGTCCATCTCCCCCAATGATCCAGATGCGAGGATCGTTTAGGGCCGCAAGCTTTGCGATCTCGCCGGCCGAGTTAGGGTCGGCAAAAACGATGAGCCGGAACGTCGGTATCGTCAGCGCCTGATAAATGATGTTGTTCAAATGCTCGTCGCCAAAGGCGAAGCCGGCGGTGATGAGTACGCTTTGCTCCCGCACGATCCGCGACTGGAATTCCCTGAAGAGATCGGCATAGGGGGAACCCAGGCTCGAATTCTGCTTCGCGGGCGTTGGGTAGATCATGACCTTGCTCGGGGATTCCTGCGGCCAGGTCTCCTTGATCGGGAAGAGTCCGTGGTCATCCTCGGTCCAGCTGATCGATCCGTGCAACTTGCAGAGATAGACGAACCCATCGACGGCAGACCATTTGCGGTTCGAGAGGTCCAGCTGTTCCGCCAATGCGTAGCGGAAGGTCGCAGGGTTGAAGCGGCGCTCAACGACGCCCGAAAAGCCGTTCGCATAGGGCAGGCCCAGTCGATCCATCGCCCGCTCGTTGAACAGATCGTAATTGGTCGTGAAAACCCACGGTCGGGGGAGAGACCGATCACGCATGATCAGCTTGCGGTAGAACGACTCGTACAGGTTCAGGACGGAGGAATTGCCGTGCGCGAAGGCGCCGTCGGTGCAATTTTCCCAGAGGAAATCCTGGATCTTGGCGATCAACGCCTCGACCTTGTTTTTCCGATCGACATGCTCTGGCTTGTCGCTGCGCGAAAACACGAAGCGAAGGCTAAAGAGCAGTTCCATCAGCCGCTCGAGATTCTTCGCATATTCCGTGTCTTTGAGCTTCGCTCCCAGGCCCGCCAGAAACGCCACATCGTCGTCGACCAGCGCCCATTTCGGCGGATCGATGAGGTTGAGGTCATCTTCGAGCTCAGCCTTTGGATAGCTGCAAAAGGTCTCGGCCAACGGACCCATCGTCGGGATACCGCGCTCCTGCTTGTCTTCCCAGAGCGACGAGCAGCCGGCGCCCAGCAAAAACGCGACGTTCCGGGCGTTGAGTGCTTCGCCGATGGCCTTTCGGACCTGCTCTTCATCCTGGCCCCAGATCAGCGGCGCGGTTGGCGTCTCGGAGGCGCGCAGAAAGCGAAACGTCCTTGGGG
>NZ_NOIW01000008.1:0-103960 GCF_002708645.1 Sphingobium sp. IP1 | reverse complement strand
CCCTAATTCCCGCCCTGCCGGTGGTTTGGGCGGGATCAGCACGGCGCGTCACGGCGCCTGCAAGGTCGAGTCGCCTGCCGCTCGTCCAAGATCGACGGCCAGCACAGCCTGATCAAATGGCCATGGGCAGCAAAAACGCTGCCCATGGCTTGACGCGCCCAGAAAAAAATCGCGGCCGCCGCGCGCGGCGGCCTTCCCTCAAGCCATTCTGTTCCCGACCTGATCCCGCATATTTCGCCTTTCCCGACTCGGGCCAGCTATGGTGGCAAAGCACATCGCGGATAAATTTCGATTGCGTCATTATTTCGTGGAAACAATGATCGACCAAGCAGTTATCCCCCTGCAAGTCTCCGCGGCTTGCGCGACCCGACTGGCCCTGCATCAACCGGTGCAGGGTTTTTCGACCCTCTCGGTTGACCTCAGCCTGCCTGCAGTGGGTGGCCGGCTGAGGTTGACTCGATGGCCTCAGGCCATTGCAGATTTCATTCAGATTTCGCTGTTAACAGTCAAATCTATCCAACGGGGCGGCAAGGACTGCGCCAATCTGCTGGATGCCCCGCCTGCCTTTCAGAGCGAAGCGACCCGCCTCAAGGCTGGCGGGGCAAGACCTTATCCCGCTCCAGCCGGAACTGTCCTTGCCCCGCCCGTTGCGAGGTCCAACATCATCCAGCGCGCGCTGGAACCAGCATTGCCAGCCTTTCGCCGGAAGTCCTATCAGTACGTGCCGATACAGGGCGCACCGCGGTCGTTGATTACGGACGAAAACTGTCGCGCCGCTTCATAATGCCGGGGCGCCTGCTATCAGCTATTGACCTTGTCCTTGAGCGCCTTGGCCGGTTGGAAACCGACCTTGCGCGATGCCGGGATCGTCATCGGTTCGCCCGTCCGGGGATTCTTGCCCTCTCGGGCCGCGCTCTGCTTCACCTTGAACTTGCCGAAGCCTGCAATCGAGACATCTTCGCCCTTGGCTGCTTCGTCCGCAATAATGGCCAAGGCTGCGTCGATAATCTTCTTCACGTCCGATTTGGTGACGCCCTGCTGGACAGCAACGGCTTCGATCAGTTCATTTCCAGTCATGGCATCCTCTTTCGCTGGGGGAGGGAGCGTTTTGCCAAACATGCCAGCGGTGGTCGAGCGCACTTCATACTGATTGCAAAAAATACCGCCGCACTCTCATTTTCTGGCCGGCCGCGCCAATCGCCGCCGATTCTTGCGAACCGCCTTGCGATAATGGGTAACTGATGCGCTCATTATCGCAGGGGCCGAGGCGCCAAGGCTACCGGTCATGAACTTCCACTGGAGCAGCGCTGCTGCCTCCATCTTCTCTCTGACCATCAACTGCGCTTCGGCCATGGCTAAAGCGTTTCCGGACATCAGGCGGGGAAGCCGCATGCCAATGACGGACCAAGCCTCAAGCCCAAGGCTCCAGCAATCAAATGTCAGGGACAGGGATGATGCGGTGCGCATGCCGCTATAAGGTCGCCCGTCCGCTGGGGTTCCCGAAATCGAATAGGATAATCTCGAAAATTCGGCGCCGCACCGGGCCGCCGTAGCTTACGCCACATCGCGCCGGCGGGGTTCTCACAGCAGATCCGGCCATCAGCCCGGATAGAGGTCGACACGATCAGCCTGTGGTAGGACGGCATCGAGCAGCAAGGTCCGATGGCAGCCTGCCGGATCGCGCTCGAAGCAAAGCAAGGCGGTAGGACGCCCCTTTGCCAGTTCGACCAGTTGCGCTGCCTGGACAATTGCCTCGGGCAGTTCGAGCTGACCTGAATAGATTTCCGCCAGCCGCGCGTGCTGCCTCTTGCGCGCCGCTTCGCGACCTGCCGCAGGGGTCCCAAGTGCCTTGAAACCAACATAGTCGATGCCAGCCTCTCGCAGACCGGCCGCTAGGATATTCTTCGAAAATCCCGGGCGGCGCGACAGGGGTAGGGCCCGTACATCTGCCAGGACTTCAACGCCAGCCGCTCTCAGCGCGTCGATCAGTTGCTCCTGGGTCACCCCCTCATAGCCGATGGTGAAAATCTTCATGGTTGGGAAGCCTCAGCCTTGCCACTATTGAGCGCATCAATTGATCTTGGGACCGGCAAGTTCCTGGCGCATCGCTGGGAGCGCCGTTTTCCGGCAAGGCGGGCTGACGCATGAAAGACAAGCATTCCCTAACGGAAAGTATCCAAGACTTGTCGGATTCTTACAAGGCGACTCGCTTGCAAGCTTGTATCTGCTCATGAGCGACCCGAGGCTTTTAGCCTGCTACTGCCCGCCCGGCGCAAACCGGGCGGGCTTTTATTTTGTCGCGCCATTGAACATGGCATGATCTCTGCTGCGCCTCGCAGTGAGCAGATCGATTTTCCGGGATTTTCAAAACATGCTTTGAATCGCCCCCGTCAGCGGAACGGCGGTCGGCTATCGGACGTTCGAGCGACATCCAAAGAGGAGGATGTCATGAAAAATCATCTGTGGATGAGCGTCGCACCGATAGCGGCCCTCGCGCTTGGTGCTTGCAGCCCGAAAGTGGAAGAAAAGGCCGACAACGCATTGAACGATACCGGCGCCGCCGTTTCAGGGGCCGTCAATTCCACCGGCAACGCAATCGACAATGCCCAGCAGGCTCTCATGACGACGCCGACGGGCCAGGAATTTGCGGACGCGGCCGCCAAGAGCGACGCCTTCGAGATCGAAGCCGCAAAGCTGGCGGCAACAAATGCCCAATCTCCTGAGGTGAAGGAATTTGCCAGGATGATGGTCGCCGCCCACTCGGATTCGACCGCCAAGATCAAGGCCGCAGCCAAGACGGCCAGTCCCGCGATAACGCCCAATGCCACGCTGACCAAAGATCAGTCGGAGGATCTCGCGGAGTTGAAGGCACTCAAGGGCACTGAGTTCGACAAGGAATATATTGATGGCCAAGTCGATGCCCATGAAGACGCTCTTGAGCTGATGCGCAAATATGCTGCGGACGGCACGATCGCCTCGCTCAAGCAGGCAGCTGGGGAAATAGCGCCTGTGGTCGAAAAGCATCTCTCGAGTGCCAAGGCGCTCGACAAGGACTGACGTGATGCCGCCTTCGCACGCCGTGCATATCTTTTCGGACAATGAAGAGACGCCGTAGCGACATCTCTCCATGGCCTGGGCCTCATGGCCCCTGCCAGCATGTCTGGCGGGGGCCTATTGACGGGGCGCAGGACAGGCCCTCGGTAGCAGACATCTACACGGAAGAAATCGGGCGCTGCCGGCTTTGCGTCCAGGCTCTGACCGAGCCGCAGTTTTGTCGACTTTACCCGCCATCAATATCTTCGCCCGCACGGTCTTTATGATAACCGAGGCACAAGTGGATCGCGCCGTCAGCCCGGACGCAAAGCTTGCCGTGCCCATTGGACAATTGCCTGTACCGGCATTGCGCCTGATTCTCGGGCAATCTCCTTGCCCTTTTTCAAAATCAGCATTGTCGGGATCGTCCGGATAGCATAGCGCGCCGCAATTGCCTGGTCGGCCTGCGTATCGAGTTTGCCGAGCCGCAACCAGGGCTCCAGTTGCGGAGCGGCCGCAGCAAAGGCTGGCGCCATCTGCCGGCAAGGTCCGCACCAGTCTGCCCAGAAATCCACCAGCAACGGGATATCGGATCGCAAGGCGTGCGCATCGAAATTACTGGTGCTTAGTGCGACCGGCGCCGCCGCGAAGAGATCGCCACCGCATTTGCCGCATTTCCCGCCGACACCCAATTTTGACGATGGCACGCGATTGAGCACCGCGCACATCGGGCAGGCAATGATCAGCGCCTGGTTGTCGTTACCGGCCAATGTCAGCCTTTCTTGGCGGGCAGCTTCTTGCGAGCTATGCTCGCAAATTCCTCGAGCTGCTTCTCGGTCATCGACTCTTCCATTTGCTTTGAAGCGCCGCGCAACTTCGATTTGGGTTGATCGCCGCGCTTGGCGGCAAGAGCGGCACCGGCCGCCTTTTGCTGCGCCTTGGAGGTTGCAGGCATATCCTCATCTCTCAACATCAGATAGCCCAGAAACGCATCATCCCTGCATTGGTGCCAGCATGCCGCCCTCCTGTCCCAACAGTCGAACCAGGTCCACTCGCGGGTTCTCAGGACTGCTGTGAGAGTGCCACAGGCTGTGGATCTTGGCTCGGAGCATGGTGAAGGCAGACCTGACGCCATCTGTCTGCCCAGCCCCATTCTCCCTCATCCTGGCCTTGGAGCAGCGTGATTACCTCATGCCGTCAACCCCGCGAGGAGGTTCCCGGATGCCATAGCCATCCGTGACGTCGGTAATCAGCTGCCCCCTGGGCTTGGACATCGGGAATGGTCCCGAGCAGACAAGGAGATCACATCATGGCTACCATCGTCGCGAACCTCATCGTCAAGGGCGATAGCCTTGAAGGCACGCTCGCCACCCTGACCATCAGTGCCCCCATCACCGTTGTGCCCAACGCCCGCAAATCGAAGGAGGCGGAGCCCGATTACCGGATCATCAGCCGCAGCAATGGTTTCGAGCTCGGTGCTGGCTGGAGGAAATTCGCCCAGTCGACCGGTGCCGAATATGTCTCGGTCGTTCTCTCGGCCCCGGAATTCGGGACCATCTACGGCAACATCGCCAATGCGCCGGGGAATGACCCGATGCGCAAGGTCATCATCTGGAATGCACCGGCCTGATCGATGCGTCCCGGTCCGCCATTGGTGGACCGGGGCGTGCCGACTGACAGCCCGGCAATGGATTGTGGTTCGCGGCGCCCTGCCGCCACGCTCTGGTCGTCGGGCAGATGTGCGCTGCGGTGGGAGAGAGCACCTTCCCTCATTGGATAAGGGGTGGCCCCTGACCATTTTGCTGCGCATGGTCGCGATCGCTGCACGTCTCCATACCGGTCGCCTGCTTGTTGCGCTATCATCCTTGCCCTGCCAGCGGTGAGCGCAATCCAGCAGGCAGCGCAAGCCTGCAGAATGATTTGGGGACGGGACAGAGCTGCCGATCCGGTCTGCCGAGATCCTCGTTGCCGGCATCGGCGACAGCTGGGCGCAAGGATTGATGTCCGCCTGATCGAGGATGAGCGCTTGTCAGTCATGGCTTCAGCCGTGCGCGCCGATCCCCGACCCATCCCACATTGCCGATCGTCAAACATGTCCGTTGCCCGTTCGTGCCGCGCCATGGGCCTCTTTCCCTGCGCATCTGCACCAACATCGCCTGCGGCTGGAAGGCTTGCCGCAATGGCGCCGCTCGCAGTTTCTTCCCCGCGGCGCTTCGCGTCGCTCCTCGCGAGCCAAGAAACGGCTGTGGCCCCGTCCTTCGCTTGCGCTGCGGGCCTGACAGCTGCGGCGCCTTCCTGTTGCTGCCCCTCATGCGCATCGAGGCCGCAATGGCGCGGCTCGAGCAACAGAAAAGGACTGGATCATGTCGAAGATCGGCAGCTTCAAGAAGGTCTCGGGCGAATATCGGGGCCAGATCATCACTCTCACACTGCTGGCCAAGTCGGTCCGCATCGTCGAACAGGTCACGACCAGCGAACATGCGCCCACCCACCGCATCTATGCCGGCGAAGCCGAAGTCGGTGCCGGCTGGGTCAAGACCCGCAACGAAGATCGCCCCTTTCTCTCCATCAAACTCGATGATCCCAGCTTCACTGCTCCGATCTTCGCGCAACTTTTCGAGGGCGAGAATGGCGAACATGATCTGGTCTGGAACCGCCAGCCCCGCCGTGGCGCGGACTGACTATGGAAAGGTTCGCTCCCCCAAGGGGGCGAACCGTCCCCATTTGCGGGGATAGCGACCCCCTGATGATGGAATGGCTGAGCTTTTGCCGCCACGCCAACTTCCCGCCATGGCAGAGCAAACAGGCGTGGGTGGCAATGAAGCGGCAGGGCGCCAGCAGCTCGATCTGCCTGGCTTTGCGCAGGAATTTCTCCGCCGCAACCCACGCTACCGCGCCGAATATCATGCGCTTGCCATCCTGCCAGCTGGACAAGCGCCATCGGCGCGGGAGGTGATGGCCCGGCGCTGGGGCCTGAGCTTTCCCCTGTGCCCCCGACATGTTTGCCGCAGCGCAGCCCGCGCTCTGGCATCCGCAGGCGGCGCCGGCGGTCCTCATCCTGGACACCGCGCCGTTTGAGGGCGCGGCTCCTGCTCTCTCCGATTTCGAGGGGCGGCCTGACATTCTGGTCGATCAACTGCTCGAAAACGGGCGTCACATCGTCCTGGCAGACGGCGGCGGTCTGCACCGCCTGTGGCTGCGCCCCGGGCCGGCCGACAGATCACTTGCCTATATGGTCATCAGAGACGACGCGATCGCGCTTCGTCAGGCCATGGTGCGCCGCTTCGAGCGGCGCACGGCGGGCGGCCGCGCCGACCGATTGCCGCCCGGCATTTGCCCCACGTCATTTCAGCGCCAGCGCCTATCCATGCTGCTCGACATACTCGATGCTGCCGGCGCGCGGGACGAAGCCCGGCTGACGACACACGAAATCGCGCGCAGCCATGTCTATGCCCACATGCAGGTGGGGCAGGGCAGCGAATGGAAATCCTCGTCCCAGCGCCGCCGCACCCAGCGCCTCATCGATGAGGCCCGGGCATTGATGGAGGGCGGCTATCGCAGGCTCCTACGCCCCTGAGCGCTACGCGGTGCGACAAAAACCCGGCGATCCAGATAGCCGCTCCACCATGCCGGACGCGCTTCGCCATCCTCCGCCGGACGGTCCGCTGATCTTCGATCCCCGGCCCACCTTCGATGGAGAATGATCATGAGCGCCAATCGCGCCCTGTCCTCGCCGCAATATCTCAGGACACCCGACGCCGCCCTGCATCTCGGCCTCAGCCCGCGTACGCTCGAAAAGCACCGCTGCTATGGCACCGGCCCGGCTTTTCACAAACTTGGTGGGCGCGTCGTCTATACGATCGACGCGCTCGACAGCTGGGCAGCGCTCGGCTTGCGGCGCTCGACCTCCGATCCGGGTTCAGGTGTCTGCCTGCCCGCCCGCCGGTTCGATGGCCCGGTACGGCGCTGAACCGATGGCACATCATAGCGCTCTCACCGTCCGGGACGAGCCGGACCGCGCGCAGCTCGAGCTGTTCCGTTCCATTCCCGGCAATATCCCGCCCCGCGATGCCCAGGATCTGATGGCATGGCCCTTCTTCAGCCTCGCCAAGTCGCCTCGGACCGTGCCGATTGCCTTTGAAATGGGCCAGACCTGGATATCGGTCGAGGCCGTGCATCAGCATGGCATGGCGACGATCTGGGATGCCGACATCCTGATCTGGGCAGCGAGCCAGCTGGTGGAGGCCCGCGACGCCGGCCGGCCGACCTCCCGGCTCATGGCGACCACGCCCTTCGAGATACTCACCTATATCGGACGCGGGACCAGCCGCGACAATTATGACCGATTGAAGGCGGCGCTCGATCGGCTGCAGGCGACCAGTGTCGCGACCTCGATCCGACAACAGCATGAGCGCCGCCGGCACCGCTTTTCCTGGATAAATGAATGGCAGGAGCGGCTCGACGGCAAGGGCCGCCCCCTCGGCATCGAGCTGATCCTGCCAGACTGGTTCTATGCAGCTGTGCTGGATCGTGCGCTCATCCTGACCATCGATCCCGCCTATTTTCGCCTTACAGGAGGTCTCGAGCGCTGGCTCTATCGAATCGTGCGCAAGCATGGCGGCCGACAAGTTGGTGGCTGGAGTTTCGACCTTTCCCATCTGCACGCAAAGTCTGGCGTACTGTCACCCTACAAACGTTTTGCCTTCGAACTGCGGGACATTGTCCGCCGTCAGCCGCTGCCCGGCTATCACCTCCTCATTGACCGGGACAGTGGACGCGAGCGGCTGAGTTTCGCACCGATCGCGCTCAGCGGCTTTGAGCGCGCCCTGCGCCGAACCCGTGCGAGCCAGCAGCGATGAGCCGACTTCGCCTCGTCCTATCGGGAACCGGTGGGCTCGTCCTATCAGGAACCCGATCCTCGTCCTATCGGGAACCGAGACCAGCGATAAGCCGCTGGCATCGCTTCCGGAATCCCGCCCCCTCTAACCATGCTAATAGGAAGGAATCTTCCAGATTCCTTCTAACGCGGTGCGCCGCGCGCCTGGTGATCGCATCCCCATGCCGTGAGCGAGACGCAAGATGACGCCAGCACGGGACCGCGCTGGCCCCGGCACAGCCGTGGCGGACAAGAAGCTTCACACCGACATCGAACTTGTCTGGATCGAAAAGCGCATCGAACATTGGATCCGCTTCGGCAACGCAGTGGACGAGACGATCCACTCGCGCTGCACACGCATATTGCGCTTCCCTCCCAACAGTCCTGTCGCATTGGTTCGGTGGTCGGCGAGCGACTATGGCACGATCCGATCGCGCATCGACATCATGTGCACGGTGATACCGGGCGAGGCCTGTTCGACGCTGCCATTCGTCCGCCCGGGCGCGCAAATCTGGCTCAGCATCGAGGGCGGGCCCAAGGTCCAGCTGGTGCTCGAGACAATCGATGCCATCGAAGCGGCCGGCATCGATCCCTGCGCTGTCGTGCCCGAACATTGGAGCCATGTCGCCGACCGGATTGCAGCGGGCGAGCAGCCACGCGCCTACACTGCCGAGCGCCATGTGGCGTGGCGCAAACGCAAGGCGCTCGGACGATGAGCCGGGCTTTCTATCGTCTCACAACGCTGCTCGCAGCGCCGGGCTTTGCCATCGCCTTTGCCATGATTGCAGTCAGCGGACCCGCGCCACGCCTGCTCTGGAACAGCAGCGCGAGTGCGCCCGTCGGGCTCTATCTCGTCCATGTCGGCGCACGGGCGCGGCGCGGTGCCTTCGTCGCCGTCATGCCGCCGCCACGGCTTGCCGCCTTCATGGTGCGGCGTCGCTATCTAGGCGAAAATGTGCCGCTACTAAAGCGGGTCGCAGCGACGGCCGGTGCCCGTGTCTGCAACGCCCAAGGCATTATCAGCATAAATGGGATCGCCCGCTCGATCGCCCACGCGCGGGATCGGGAAGGCCGTGCACTTCCAGGCTGGGTTGGGTGCCGCACGCTCGAGAGGGGCGAACTCTTTCTCCTCAATGCGCCGGCCGACAGTTTCGACAGTCGCTATTTCGGTCCGCTTTCCAGCCGGACGGTGATCGGGATCGCGACGCCAATCCTCACGCGCGCCGCGCCCGATGCGCCCTGGCGGTGGCGCCGCGATGCGACAGCCCAGACCGACAAGGAGAAAAATCGATGCATATCGGTAAATTCCGCAAGGTGATCGGCGGCTATGCCGGCCGGCTCCAGACATTGAGCCTCGATCTCGACATCCGAGTCCTGCCCGCCGGGCGAAAGGCAAGCGCGACAGCGCCGGACTGGCATGTCGTCCTTGCACGCGGCGACGCGCGCATCGACGTTGGCTGCGGCTGGACGCGCACCAGCGACAAGGCCGGCCCCTTTATCGCCCTTCTGCTCGATTGCCCGTCTTTCTCTCGTCCACTCCGGGCAAACCTCATGCGCTCCGATCGCAATCCCGCTGACCATGCCTTGCTCTGGTCGCGCAGTCTGCCGCGCCCTAGGGAGGCGCAGCCATGACTGCCAGATCCGCAATCATGCGCCGTCGCCTGCCCTGTTTTCTGCTGGCCGGCCTCCTAGGCTGTGCCATCGCAGCGCCGTCACGCGCCCAAGAGCATGGCCTGATCATCGCCGAAGCCGCGTATCGCTTCGCGCTTCCCGAGGACCTGATCCGCAGCGTCATGGCGGCAGAGAGTGCAGGCGATCTGCGCGCCGCATCGCGTGCTGGCGCCATGGGACTGATGCAGATCATGCCTGCAACCTGGTCTTATCTGAGCAGACGCCACCATCTGGGTAGCTCTCCCTATGAGCCCAGGGCCAACATATTGGCAGGGGCTGCTTATCTGCGCGAAATGATCGACCGCTATGGGGATCTACGCCTTGCTCTGGCGGCCTATAATGCCGGGCCGGGGCGCGTCGACGCCTACCGCAAATATGCCCGTGCCCTGCCCGCCGAGACCATCACCTATGTCGCTCGTGTCACCGAAAGGCGCGAGGCTGATGCCCGCAATATGTTTGTCCCCATGCCGACCGACTGGCGCGCGTCGCGCCTCTTCTCTGGCGGGATCGCCGCGATGAAGCCGCCGGGCGATGGCGCTGCTGCTCGTTCCGCGCTCACCGCTCATTTGCATGGTGAGGATGGCTTTGTGGATGTGCTGCCGACGATCTTCGTACGGCACTCTACTGGCTCGGCGCGATGAACCATCGTCCTACCGCCCATGTCGCAGTTGCCGGTCGGAGCGCCGCATGGTCGAAGCCGGTCATGCTGGCGAGCGTTGATTGGGGCGCCCATTGGGCAAGGTTCCAGGGCTGCGATGCTCCGCATCGAGCCAGCAATTTTGATACACACCTCACGCACGGGTGCATCGCGCATTTCTGCGGGGTTGACGGGATGCCGATAGCATCTCGCCAATCGCAACGGCGCGGACATGGCGCAATTGCGCCATTTCTAGCGATGGCAAATAGCATCTCGTCACAGGTAGTGCGATGAGCGCTCGGGCCCAAACCGTGCGGCTCTCTCCAGCCCAGCATCGCATCCTTGCCGAATTCGCCCGGCAGCGCGGCTTGAGCGAATATGCCATGCTCGCTCGGGTCGTGGACCAGGGGCTGATCGCCCTCGTCCAGGGAACAGGCAGCGCGATCGACACCCGCGAGATCGTGACCGAACTTGCAGCGGTCGGCACGCATGTCATCGACCTCGAGCATATGCTCGACCGCACGCTGTTCACCGCCTGCGCAGCCTATTGCTACGCCCGCAGCGCGGCGAGCGGCGCAGGCAAGAGCGACGAAGTCCTCACCCAGGAGATCCATGCCGCCTATGATCGGCAGCGGCGGCTCGCGCAGGAACATCGATCATGACCCGGCGAGACGATCGCCGCGACCATGCAGACGCCCTGCGCAAGCATCATCTCGGTATCGAGGGCGCGCGCCTCAAGCGGCAGGCCTTGGTGATGCTGGCCTCTATCGCCATCGGCGGACTGTCCTTGCCGACCATCTTGCTGAACAAGGACAGCATGCTGGCCACCGGCACCTATTATTGGGCCAGGACCAAACTCTTGGCCGTATCGGCCTGGAAGGCGGACACGGGAATCGATGTCCACTATCCCGACCATATCGAGGAAGGACGATCGGCCCGCCAGATCATCGCCCATCCCTATTTCCACCACCAAGTGGATCTTCTCTGGGCCTGCATCAAAGGCGGCAGCATGCTGGGCTTTGCTGGCTGGCTCGTTGCGCTGATCGCCATGCGTCATGCGATGGCCCGGCGACGTGAGCGCCTGCTGGCCGATCGCTGGATCGGCGGAACGCAGGTGGCGGACGAGAAGAAACTCGCCAGGCTGACCGGCAGGCAGGCCGATGCCCGCACCCTCTCGATTGGAAAGGTACCAATTCCCACCCGCCTCGAAACCCGTCACATGGCCATGATCGGCACAACCGGGAGCGGCAAGACCACAGCCTTGCGGCAATTGCTCGACGGTATCGAGGCGCGTGGCGAAGCTGCTTTGGTCTATGACACAAGCGGCGAGTTCATCGCACATTATTACGATCCGGCGCGCGGCGATATCATCCTCAATCCGTTCGATGCGCGCTGCGCCTTCTGGTCGCCGTTCGCCGAGATCGCCCATCCCGCCGATGCCGACCGCATCGCCCACCAGTTGATCACCGAAACCGGGAAACATGATAGCGACGTGTGGCTCGATACCAGCCGCATCCTTGTCGCCAACATGATCAGGGCTTTGTGGCGAGAGAAGAATGGCACTCTGCCAAACCTGCTTCATGCCCTGAAAAACCGGACCAGGGATGATCTCAAGCAATGGCTCGCCACCAGTTCATCGGCACGCACCTTTGCCGACGATGCCGACCGGGCAACGGGCAGCGTCCTTTTCATGCTCGCCAAGGCGGCGGACCTTATCCAGTTCCTGCGCGCCGAGGGCGCCAAGGAGAGCCCCTTTGCCTTTCGCACCTTCTTCAACGGGCTCGATCGGCATTCCGGCGCGCGGCCCTGGATATTCGTGCCAAGAAAGGAGGACTATTTCGAAGCGTCCAAACCCTTGCTCGCCTGTTGGCTGGAATGTGCGGCAAGCGCCGTGCTGGGCCTGCCCCCTTCCGATACACGGCGCATCTGGTTCGTGCTGGATGAACTGGCCGACCTGCCCCGCGTCGACAATCTGGCGCGGCTGCTGCCCGAGGGCCGCAAATTTGGTGCGGCGGTGATATTGACCTTCCAGGCGCTGGGGCAGATGCAGCACCGCTACGGGCCGCAGATCGCCGAGGCCATGCTGGGCTGCTGTAACAGCAAGCTGTTCCTGCAAAGCATCGACAGCGAAACGAGGAAATGGGCCAGCCAGACCATCGGCGAGTGCGAGATGGAAATGCGGACCAAGGCCGACATTCTGGTAGACGGTGATGAGGGCCACCAAATCAGCTTGGGCAAGCGGCGAGAAGTCCGCCCGGCCGTCTTCGAGAGCGAACTGCGCCTTGCGCGGCATGATGGCTATTTGCTGCTGCCCGACGGATTGCCAGTAGCCAAAATCCGGCTGACCGCCGATCATGTCGCGCGGCGCGGCCCCCCACGCCAGCCGCGGCTTATTGAAGCCGATCCGGCGACCATGCTCTGGGGCAAAGCTGCGCCAGCGTCCCCGATATCTCCGGCACCGCCATCTCCAGCAGCGTCGTCACCGCTTTCCACCCAGCCCGAGAGCCAAGGGCCAGTATGATGGTGGCATCGGTATCGGCATTGACCAGCTCGGCGCAGGCGAGCAGCTATTATGAGGCCGATGACTATTATGCCGAGGGCGGTTTGTCGCCCTCCCATTGGCAGGGCCAGGGCGCCGAAGCGCTGGGTCTGTGCGGGGAGGTGGACCGCGACCAGTTCCGTGCCTTGCTGGACGGCAGGATCGGCGATCTGCAGCTCGGCGCCTTTCGGGATGGCGCGCTTCACCACCGTCCCGGCTGGGACGTGACCTTGAGCGCCCCCAAGTCGGTGTCGATCATGGCCCAGGTGGCAGGCGACCGGCGCTTGATTGACGCCCATGGCCATGCCGTGAAAATCGCGATGGCGCATGTCGAACGGCATATGGCCGCGACCCGTGTACGCGATGGCGGCACCGTTGCGCGCGAGGCGACCGGCAATCTGGTCATTGCCAGCTTCCAGCATGGCACCAGCCGTGCCCAGGACCCGCAGCTTCATACCCACAATGTCATCATGAATGCCACGCAGGGTGAAGATGGTGGCTGGCGCAGCCTAGAACCGCGCGCGCTCTACCAGCTGCAAAAGCAGATTGGAGCCATCTATCGACAGGAACTGGCCTTGAAGGTGCGAGAGCTCGGCTATGAGATCGATGCCGGCAAGGAGTCCATGTTCGAGATCACGGATGTGCCAGCCGGTGTCATTGACGCGTTCAGCACCCGAAGTGCCGAGATCGAGGCAGCGCTTGTCGAAAGGGGAACATCTCGTGATGCCGCCAGCGCTCTGGAGAAGCAGATTGCCGCGCTCGACACGCGCGAGGCCAAAGTCCTCGCCGACCAGACGGGACTTGTTGCGCAATGGCGGGAGAGGGCCGCCAAGACCGGCTTTGGGGCAGAAGTGAGGTCGATGATGGTAAGAGAGGCTCAGGCCAGAATGGCCGATCCTTCTCATCGCGCCAGGATGGCGTTTGAGGGCGAGAATGGCGCAGCCCGCGCTGTCGCCCATGCCGCCGCCAGTCTGGGAGAGCGGCAGTCGCTATTTTCCGAGGCCACCTTGAGACAGGAGGCTGGACGGATCGGGCTGGGCCGGATCGGCTACGAGCAGATCGGGGCCGCAATCGATTTGGCCACGAAGAAGGGGGATTTGCTGGAACGTGTCTATATCGACCGGCGCGGCGCCGAATTTTCCGGGTTCACCACCCGCCAGAATGTCGAGACCGAAGCCAGGATGCTGCGGATCGAGGCGGACGGGCGTGGGGGACTTGCCCCGATCGCATCCCCACTTGCGGCCGCAAAGGCGGTTGCCAACGCTGCAGCGCAGGCCGAGCGCGCGGGTTTCGGCTGGAACCCCGATCAGCGCTCTGCCACCCAGCAGCTCCTGAACAGTTGCAACCGGATCACGGCTCTGCAGGGCTATGCCGGCACGGCCAAGACCACGACTGTACTGGCGACCTTTGCCTGTGAGGCTGCGGCGCGAGGCGTGTCGATCACCGCACTTGCGCCTACCGCATCAGCGGCGATGGTGCTTGGGCAGGCGCTGGGCACAAATGGCGATACCGTGGCCCGACACCTGTTATCACCGCAGCGTGGCGATATTGGCCGACCTGCCGCGTGGATCGTTGACGAGGCATCCCTGTTGTCGGCTCACGATATGGCGCGACTGTTCGAGCTTGCAGCCAAGCATGATGCCCGCATCCTGCTTGTCGGGGATGTAAAGCAGTTGGGTTCAGTCGAGGCGGGCGCGGCCTTTGCCCAATTGCAGGACGCTGGCATGGAGACCGCCAGGCTGGCCGAGATTGTGCGACAGACCAATGGTGCCACCAAGGAAGCGGTGCTGGCGTCGATCGATGGGGATGCCAGAAAAGCCATGGCAGCGCTGGATCGAGGTGGCGGGCAGGTCATAGAAAACGCGGATCGGAATGAGCGCTTTGCTGCCATCGCCCAGCGATATGCCGCGCTCGACAAGACAGGACGTGCCCGCACCCTCATCATCGAGCCGTCGCGCGAAGGGCGCGATGCGCTGACCGCAGACATTCGCGCCGCCCTCGCTCGATCGGAGATATTGACCGGTCCCGCCGTTGCCGTGGAAAGCCTCGCCAACAAGGGGCTCACCCGAGTCGATGCACGCGCTCCGCTGAGTTACGACAAGGGCGACGTCGTCAGCTTCACTCGTGACTATGCCGATAAGGGGGTGGCGCGTGGAGAAGCCTATCGCGTCGAAAGCATCGATCCGCTCAAGGCTGCTATCACACTCAGGGCCGAGGATGGGCGCGCAGTGGACTGGCGCCTGCGGCAATGGGGGGCAGGTCATGCTCAGGCTTTCTTGGCCCAGCCGATCGACCTCAAGGCCGGCGATACGATCCGGTTCACCCGCAATGACCGCGAGACGGGGCGGGTGAATGGCGCCCGTGCGCAAGTCCTTGCGGTTGATCAAGAGGCGCGCACCGCCACGGTCCAGACTGGACGAGGGAAGATCGAAACGCTCCATCTCGATTCCGCCCGCGACCGGCATATTGCCCATGCCTATGTCGATACCGCCTTTGCGGCGCAGGGCAGGACCGCCGACCACGTCATCATCCATGCCGACAGCAGAGCGACCAACCTGGTCGATCAGAAGTCCTTCTATGTAGGGATCTCCCGAGCAAAGCTGTCCGCCACCATATACACTAATGATCGCGACAGGCTCGTGGCTGCGATCGGTGAGCGGACCGGCCAAGTTCAGACGGCCATATTTCAGGCCAAGGCCCCGGCACTTGCAGCTGGCGCTAGGAAAGACGCTGGTCTGGGATGAGGCTGGGCCTTCATCCTGGCAGGGTAAAAAGTGGCGGCATCAAACAATTCGATTGGTTCGCGCCGGGCAACGTTCCCGCCTAGAAGTGGACCAACCGCTGTAGGGGGCCGGCGCCGGGCGCCCCGGCAAACAGCGATCGACGGTCGGGAGCGGACGGTCGGAGATCAGTGTCGCCTCGATCGTGAAACCAATTGCGCGCGCGCTTTGTTTGTTTCGACGATGAGTCGAAAAAGGATATCAATGATGCCCACGACACCTAAAACTACCGACGGTCCAGAGGACACCGGCGCTGGCGAGCGCACCAACCGGAAGGCCGCCCAGAAGGTCTCGCCGGGAGATAGTAGCGCAACAATCGCTGGGGAAGGGCTCGGAAGCCCTGCCATACGTACCACAGACATCGACGAGCCCGACGCCCCGGCTCCGACTAGTGATCGTCCAGATAGAGGTCCGAGCGGTGCCGCGACAGCAGGAAGATTCCCAGATAATTTGCCCAAAGGGTCTCGAAGCTAAACCCGAGCGTGATTGCAGTGACGGGTAGATAGCGGACTGTTTCCAATTCTCCCTAAGCAAACTTGAAGAGGCGCTGGGAACAACGGAATCGGTCGCAAGCTGCCATCAGGCATATGCCTTGGAAGTGACGGGAGGTATCGCCATTCTCACATTGCCCAGTGAGGCTCATGGCTTCATAAGGGACTATGACAATTCCCCTAAAGAATTTAGCCGCCCTTTCCCGCATCCAAGAGAATTGGCTTGCCGCGAAAGAGCGGAAATTGCTGAACTGGTTATGCGCTCAAATGCCGCAGTGCGTCACCCCCGATCTCCTGACGGCCTTGGGCATGTTCGGTGCATGTTTGATTTTCATAGGCTATGTGGCAAGCAATCTACACACATCGTGGCTGTCGCTCGCCATTGTTGGTTATGTCGTCCAATGGTTTGGGGATTCAATGGACGGGAGCATCGCTCGCTTTCGCCGCATTGAGCGTCCTTCCTATGGCTATTTCATCGATCATAGTTGCGATGGGCTTGCGACCCTACTCATCCTTGCCGGCATCGGCCTCAGTCCGTTCGTCACCATGGACATCGCGATGGTGGCGCTTGCTGGATATTTGCTGCTCTCGATCCACGCCTATCTTGCTGCGCGCGTGCTGGGAGAGTTCAAGCTGTCATATCTCGCAGCGGGCCCGACCGAATTGAGATTGATGCTTATCGCGCTCACGCTGATGATGATGGTTTTGGGTTCTGGTCCAGGATATCTTGGGCGCCTGTCGGGCTTCGACCTGTTTGTCGGGGCAGCAGGCTTTATTCTTATTCTTCTTTTCGTCATTCAGACCTTGACCACGGGCCGGCGGCTGGCGCGCTCCGAGCGCTGGGAAGGGTGAAAAGCAGCGTCTCAGGGGCGATGGCGGATTGCAGATTTAGAAACCGTAGCATGAACGACGCAAATGGTCGCTTCCCTTCCAGCTGGTTTCCGGCAACGCCCAGGGCAATACATTCCATGAAGGCACGTTCCCGGATATTCACTGCCATAACGGCCCCACAGTGATGCGGGGCCGTTATTTGCATCACGCGATACCGGCGCCTCCCGTCACACCATAGACTTCGCCCGTGATATAACTGCCCTCCTGCGAGGCAAGCAGCACATAAACGGGCGCAATCTCGACTGGCTGACCAGGACGACCGAACTGGCTCTGCCCGCCGAACTGTCTGACCTTTTCCTGCGGCTGCCCCCCGCTGGGCTGCAGCACGGTCCAGAATGGACCGGGCGCCACCACATTGGCGCGGATGCCCTTCTCGATCAGCTGCTTTGCCAGCGCCTTGGTATAGGCGACGATGCCGGCTTTGGTCGTGGCATAGTCCAGGAGAATGGCCGACGGCTCATAGGCTTGCACCGAGGCGGTGGTGATCACGGATGCGCCAGCAGGTAGATGAGGAACCGCCGCCTGCGTGATCCAATGCATGGCATAGAGATTGGTCTTGAGCGTACGGTCGAAATCTTCCGAGCTCACGGCTGTCACATCATCGCGATATTGTTGATGACCAGCATTGATGACGAGGATGTCGAGGCCGCCTAGGCCAGAGAGCGTTTCATCGACAAGTTTGCGGCACCAGCTCTCATCGGTGATGTCGCCCGGTAGCGCCAAGGCCGTGCGCCCTTCAGCCTCGATGAGGGCGACCACTGCCTTTGCGTCAGCTTCTTCACTTGGAAGATAGGAGATGGCGACATCAGCGCCTTCTCGCGCAAAGGCAATGGCTGCAGCCCGGCCGATGCCGCTATCGCCACCGGTAACGAGCGCCTTGCGGCCCTTGAGCTTTCCTGAACCGACATAGCTGTCCTCGCCATGATCAGGCTTTGGATCCATGTTTGCTGCGATGCCGGGAACCGGTTGCGGCTGCTCTGGAAATGGCGGCTTGGGATATTGCGCGCGCGGGTCCTGCATGGTGAGACGCTCTGCCATGTTCGCTCCTTGCTGAGTGGAATGATGGACATTGTCCGGGTTGCCTCCTGAGGCGACAGGGCAATTTACGAGCCGCAAGGGCATCTGGTTCCAGTGAATGAGCTGCGTAGACCGATCGGCGGGAGCAATTGCGATGGCGGCGGCGCGCGCCCTTAAACGATGGTAGAGTTCATATCGGCGCAAGACGCGCATGCTAGACGCATCATCCGTGGTGAAAACGGCGTTCAGCTGAGGCGATCTGTCGTGGCGGAGGGCGGGAGGCCGGGCTTTGAGGTCCTGTTCTGCGAGCTCATACGGTACCGATACCGCGTGGCGCTAACAGGAAAAGAGCTTAATTCGCATCAACTATGGCAGTTGCCATGGCACTCAATGGCGCCACGGGAATTGCACTGACATGGCTACCGCAATCGCTTTCGTCGGCGCAGGTCCGACCACCATCTATACGTTGAACGCGCTGATTGAAGCCCTAGGCAATTTACCAGGCCGGCCTGACGCCAATATCACCATATTTGAACTGCAATCCCAGCCAGGTCTGGGCACCCCATATCGGCCAGGCTGGAATGATCCCGCCATGCTGTCCAACATTGCGAGCGTCGAAATTCCGCCTCTGGCAGAAACGTTGATCGATTGGCTCGGCCGCCAGGATGAAGATCGGCTTCGCGCACTCGGCATTGATCGATCAGGCATCGACGAACGGGCTTTTTACCCGCGGGTAGCGCTCGGCCGGTTCTTTCTCGACCAGTTCACCCAACTGGTCGAGCGCGCCCGGTTGAAGGGGATCGACGTTCATGTCCGCGCGCGAACCAAGGTAGTCGACATTGAAGTTGAAGGAGACAGCCTGAAGCTGATGATCGCCCCAGCCCGCTTGCCCCAGTCAATCGAGTGGTTTGATTATGTCGTCCTGGCGACCGGGCATCAGTGGCCCGAAGAGCCCGAAGTGCGACCCGGCTATTATCTGAGCCCATGGCCGGCAAGCGCACTTCAGCGGATTTCCGCTACAAAGGTTGGGCTGCGCGGAAGCTCACTGACGGCCATTGATGCCGCGGTGGCTCTGGCTGTCGCCCACGGTCAGTTCGAATGCCGGAACGGCGGAGCTCTGACATATCGGTCAAAGCCCGGCCATGAAAAGCTTCAGATAACGATGATGTCGCGCAAGGGCCTGCTTCCGGAAGCTGATTTCTACCATACTATCCCCTACATACCGCTTTCGATCTGCACGGAAGCAGCGATCACAAGCCTGATCGAGGATGGAGAAGGCGATATTCTCCGTCGAGCCTACGCGCTTTTCCGGCAGGAGCTGCAGGAGGCTGACCCGGATTATGCGAAACGCATCATGCTTGCAGACCTCGCGCCCGAACAGTTTTCGGATCGCTATTTTGGAGAGCGCGCCAACGTCGATCCATTTGAGTGGGCAGCGACCAACCTGGCAGAAGCCAAGCGCAACTTCGCCAAGGAAGTCACCGTTCCATGGCGCTATGCCATCTTGCGGATGCATGAGGTGATGGCACTGATCGTTCCGCATCTTGATGAAGATGAACTCGAGCGGTTTGATCGCTTTCTAAAGCCGATATTCATCGACGACTATGCAACAGTGCCACACCTTTCCATCGAACGCCTGATAGCACTACATCGGGCAAAAAAATTGGATGTGAAGGCATTGGGAGAAAATTACAGAATCGATAGTCATCAAGCCGATTCCGGTGTGCATGTGTTGATTGATGGCGAAGATCACCATTATCCTGTGTTCATCGAAGCAACCGGACAGCGTCCACTCAATGTTGACGCATTCCCCTTCCCAACCTTGATCGAACAAGAAATCGTCCAAAATGCCGCAGACACGCAAGGCTGCAGCGTCAAAGGTGTCGCAATCGACGAGCTCTATCATCCTGTCTCTGACGACCCGGCGGCGCGACGCATATTCTGTCTAAGCCTACCTTTCATTCTTGGTCGCCATCCCTTTGTCCAGGGCATCACCAGCTCCCATGAAATGGGCCTGGTAGTCGGCGCTGAACTGGCTTGTGCGATCGCGATACGCCCATCGCGATCGCCTGTACGGTCCGAGCACCAGCCCGGAGCACCGATATGAAGCTTTTTGCGATATATGTGGGCGGCGAACATCCCAGGGCCCATATCGAAATCCACGATATGCGGTTTGTTGTAGCTGATACGATCACGGACACCCATGCAGCATTGCGGGAGCAATGGTGGGGGACGCCAGGCACGCTGCACATAGACTGCTGGGCCGAGATCGATCATGCCGATGGCTACAATGTCACTTTACGCCCAGAGCGATGGACGGGCGCCGAGAGGCTATATTATGTCAATCTGGGAGGGTATGACCCGACCGACTTCGCGGAGCAGCATCGCAACATGTTCGTCGTGGCAACCAGCCTGTCGCGGGCGAAGGCAAAGGCGATTGAGGCCGTGGCTGGATGGAAGGACGCCCATCGTGACGACATGTATGAGGCGGAGCAGGCTTTCGCGCTCGACACGATGGTCGGGGAGCAGCTCCACATCCATTTGACGCCGAGCCTGCCAGCCCGCCCGCTGAAATTCAAATGCAGCTACAAACCGCTAAAATAGAGGCACTCCAATGAAAATCGCCGCCCCTGCCCGGGGCGGCGATTTTCGCGCGGAGGACCGTCAGTCGCCGGTGCCGGGCTTGTCGGTCTTGGGTGGTTTGCCGTCTTCCATCCTACCTTCGTTGCGAAGGTCGCGACCCTCCTGGGCCTTCTTCTGGCTTTCAGGCGATTTGCCATGCTCGAAAGCTTCTTCCTTCACGTAGCCGGCGGCTTCCTTGGCCTTGCCTTCAATGCTCATGATACTCTCCAATCTGCTCGAGACAAATATTGTCCCGCCAGAAGGACAATCCCTAGCCAAGAGGGGCGTTCCCGGTCGCCGCTGTCGCTTTAATCTCGATCAGTGTGATTTTACCGAGCGCAGTCGGCACGTCCGCACGGCTGAGCATCCTTCCCAGGCTAAAGATGTCTCAGCGCGCCAGCGCATAAATGCGACAATGGTCGAGATAGCCTGCTTCATGTCGCGCCGCCAAGGCAACTACGGCCCGCCACAACCAGGATGGCGCGTCCATGCCTTTTGACCGGCCGTTGCGCAAAGTCGTGAGCCATGTGCGGCGTGTCGCTTTGTCCATTTGTCGAGCATGGGCTTTTCCCACAACGAAGGCGAGATATCGCGCGGCTTTTAGGGCCTCGCCCCGAGAAAATTGTTCTGCCTCGATCTTGAGGTCTTGCGGCATCAGTTCGCGAACGAAGATCGAATGTTCAAGCATCCTTGCTGTGGCCATGCGCTCGCCCAGATGCGGAGACAGGGCGCGTGCTGCTGCCAGCACGCGTTCAGCAGGATCATCCGGCATGCAGGCGCCGGACGCGATCGGCGCGACAGGTTGAACAGCTTCCTTGAGATCGACCAGCGCATGATCGGTGCGCTTCTTTCCTTCCAAGGTGACGATCGCGGCGAACCGCAGAAGGCCAAGCGAACTGCAACCCTTCATCCAATAGGCAGCGTCCGTCATGACAGGTGTGCGTTCTTTCCCGCGATGATCGAGAGACAGGATCATCGCGCTGACAGGCGGATGGATCACGACATCGCGCAGGGCCGCATATTCCTTTTCATCGAGCGGCCAAAATCGCTTGCCAAGAGGAATACAGGGTTCAATCGCCTCCAGCCGCTCTTTGGCCAGATGACGCCATTTGCGGTTGAGAGCACGGCGGCGAACCGTGCGCACCGCATCAGGTTCCTGCTGGGCCTGCCGCTCGTCCTGGTCCGGGTCGGAAAACGCTTCGGCGTAGCCCGCAATCATCTCTTCCAGCATGCGAGCGGTGATGACGCCTGGAAGATCGGAACCGCGCGCCGCGGTCGCAAGTGACAGGCCAAGGCGGATGAGATCATGAGCGGGATTGCCAATGACCGCCTGATCAAGATCGCGTATCTGGATCGCGACATTGCCGTCGCTATCCGCTAATGGACCAAGATTGCCAAGATGGCAGTCCCCGCAGATCCAGATCGCGGGCCCTTCCGGGACGATCCGGGCAAGCCTGCTGTCTTCCAGCCATTCGTAGAAACGTGCAGTGTTGCCCCGCACATAAGCATGGGCCGACCGTGCCATTTTGAGGTCGCGACGGGCATGGAGATAGGGGATGCGTTCTGCAGGCGCGAATGGCTTCATGGAGACATGAACGAGCAACAATTTGTGCCGTTCCGTTAGCTTTTGCCATGGGCTTTTCAAGCTGGGCCAGTGGCTCGCCTAGGGGCTTTGGCCCGCAAGGCCGTAACATGCCGTGCTGCACAAATTGATGGATCGGATGCTGCTCTGGCCAAGCTCTCCGGAAACCTGCAGCGGCAGGTCTTTTGCGAGGCCGGCGATCAGCAGCCAGACTTGCGCGCAAAGGCGAGGAGCGTCTCTGCGACAATCATGCGCGCGTCACCTTCTATTGCCAGGCTTTTCGGGTCGAGGCTGTGATCCAGTTCACAATTGAGATGTGCTTGGGCAGCGCCTTCCAGATCAAGCGACAATCCCTGCAATCGCGCCATGTTGATGGCGAATTCAAGCGTGGTCTGCGCCAGCTTGGTGGCGGCGACGGATTGCAGTCTGAGCGCGTAAGCTTCTTCTTCCGTCATGCCTTTACCTGCTCAGATGGTGCGAAAAGCCTGTCATCAATTCCGTGTGCGGAACCTAGTGGGACGATTGGCAATCGGTCAATCTTGAGCAACATTTTGGCGTGCTTCCATGCTACATTTCGACTGAAGCTTGACAATAAATCGATATAAGTGGATTTATTGATCATGCCTCGAACACGTTCCTTGTCCTCTCACGCCCGGATGGTGCTTGCCGTCCTGCTCGATGCCGATGGCCAATGGTCGCACGGATATGAATTGGCGCGCCGCGCTGACGTGAAATCCGGCACGCTCTATCCGCTCCTCATCCGCCTGGAAGCGCAGGGACATCTTGAAGCAGAATGGCAGCAGCCAGTTGAAGCTGGCCGCCCGCCACGGCACGCCTACCGGTTGACGGCGAGAGGTGTGCAGCTTGCCCGCGCCAATCCTCCCGTTCATCTGGTCACAACTGCCGTGCGCAGCCGGCAGGCAACCATATGAGCATAGGGCTTCGTCGCCGCCTGATCGATCTGGCCTGTCGTGCGCTGCAAGCTACGCTGCCCACGCCCTTGCAGCCATGGGTATGGGCGATCCGTTGCGAAGCCGCTGTCATCCCGGATGACAGCAAGGCCCTCTTATTCACGCTCGGCAGCCTATGTGGGCTCATGCCGCATGCGGTCGCATCGCGCCTGCTGACCATCTACGCATCGGTTGTTGGTGACCATGTTTCCCGTCCGGAAGGATCGACCATCATGCATATCGTCAACGCCGCTGTACGCCGTCCCCGTGCGCTGGGCATCATCTGTCTGACCAGCGCTGTCCTGCTCGGCACTGTCTATATGGCGATCGCCGGCGCGCCGATGCGCTATCTTGGGGTGAACCTGGGCGCCTTGATCATCGGCTTCACGCTGCTGCTGCTGCTGGAACGCGCTGCCCGAGCGGGGCAAGGTTGGACGGACGGCGCAAACCTCATGATGGCAGGGGCATTGTTGGCAACAGCTTTTTTCGGCTCCCAAGCCGATGGAATAGCGCGCTGGGTTTATTGGGGCGGATTGGCGATGCAGCCAAGTCTGATCCTCTTGCCGACAATGCTCATCGCATTTTCGCGTTTTCGAAACGTCCCCGCGACTGTCAGCATCGTCGCGGCTGCGGTCGCAATGGCGCTTCAGCCCGATCGCGCGATGGCAGCGATGCTCTTGATCTGCCTAACCGCGCTTGCAGTCATGCGCCCCGATCGACATGTGTGCGCCGCACTTGCTGCCAGCGCCGCGAGCTTTGCGGCAACGCTGATCCGTGCCGACAGACTGCCCGCAGTTCCCTATGTCGATCAGATCCTCTATTCATCGTTCGACCTTCATGCCGTGGCGGGACTGGCGGTATTGGGCGGCTTGATGCTGCTCGTCGTCCCTTCCGTCATTGGTTGGCGCCGGGCTGCGCAGAGCCGCGCAATCTATGTCGCTTTCGGCGCCGTCTGGTTCGCCGTGATCCTGGCGGCTGCCCTGGGCAATTATCCGACGCCGGTTGTGGGCTATGGCGGCAGCGCCATCATCGGCTATGCGCTAAGCCTGCTGGCGCTGCCGAAATTCTCCAGTGCCAATGCCCTGGCTACTGCCCCCAAGTGCGGCGCTATCGATGAGATGCCCACGGACGGCCCGTTGAGCGTCGCGCTTGCCTGATGGCGTGCGGCGCTTCTATCGGCTCGCAGTTGATGAAGGGCAGCCCGTTGTAACGGCAAGAGGTGCCAGGCGGCCATCAGACGACCCAGCGCCGTTCAACATAACTCATTTGTAACGGAACATGGGTGCCGCTCGCCGCTTACCCCTGCATCTCAAGATGCTATCGGGGAACAGTTCATGACCACAGTGGCGCAGGTAATCGTGAAAACGCTCGCGGCAGCCGGGGCTAGGCGCTGCTACGGTGTCCCGGGCGACACCCTCAACCATGTGACTGACGCCATCCGCGAAAGCGATATTCGCTGGGTCCATGTGCGCCACGAGGAGGCGGGCGGATTTGCAGCGGGGGCAGACTCGATGCTGACCGGCGAATTGGCGCTGTGCGCGGGCTCCTGCGGCCCCGGCAGTCTCCACTTCATCAATGGCCTGTTCGAATCCCACCGCAATCGCGCGCCCGTGGTCCTGATTGCCAGCCAGATCGTTCGCGATGAACTGGGCTTCGACTTCCCGCAGGAGGTCGACTTCCGGTCCATCTACCAGAGCTGCAGCGTATTCTGCGAAGAAATCAGGACGCCCGCACAGGCGCGGCGCAAGACCGCGATGGCAGCCCAGGCCGCTCTGGCGAAGAAAGGGGTGGCGGTACTGATCGTACCTGCGGATGTCTCGAGCGCCAAGGCCCCCGACGAGCCACCCTTTGCGGTTCATCCCGCCCGTCCGCTCATACGCCCGACCGATGCGGATATCGACCGCATCGCCGCTGAGATCGCCAAGGGCAAGAAGATCGCCATCTACGGTGGATCGGGTTGCGAGGGCGCCCATGATCAGATCATTGCCTTGGCGCACGCGCTCCAGGCACCGGTCGCCCATACCTCGCGCGCCAAGGATTTCCTGGAGCATGACAATGCGTTCAATGTCGGGATGACCGGTATATTCGGCGGTGAGGCGGGCTATCATGCGCTGATGGCCTGCGACACGCTGCTGCTGCTGGGCTGTGATTTTGCCTGGCGGCAATTCTATCCCGAAAAGGCAACCATCATCCAGGTCGACATAGATGGTAGCCATCTGGGACGACGCCATCCTGTCGACCTTGGCGTCGTGGGCGATGTTGCTGCGACGATCGAAGCGCTGCTGCCACGCATAGCATCGCGCAGCGAACGCGCGTTTCTCGACGAATGCCTAGCGCATCGTGCCCGAACGGTTGAGGATCAGGCCAAGCATGCGACCATCGGCAAAGGTGGGGCAATTCATCCCCAATATCTCACCGAGATGATTTCACGGCATGCGCCCGCCGATAGCATCTACACCGCCGATGGTGGATCGCCGATGGTATGGTGCCTGCGCCATGTCGCGGCCACCGGGCGCAATCGCACCGTTATCAGCCTGAGCCATGGCACGATGGCCAATGCCATGCCTCAGGCCTTGGGAGCCAAGGCGGCGTTCCCCGACCGAACCGTGATATCCTTGTCGGGCGATGGCGGCATCGCCATGCTGTTGGGCGACCTGCTGACCGCAGTGCAGGAGAAGCTGCCGATCAAGGTCGCGGTGTTCAACAATGGCGCACTCGATTTCGTCGAAATCGAGCAGAAGGTTGAAGGGCTGCTGGAGGCCTATACCGACCTCGACAATCCTGATTTTGCGCGCGTGGCCGAGGCAATGGGGCTATGGGGCCGGCGCGTTGAACAAGCCGACCAGCTTGAAGGGGCCGTAACGGACTGGCTCGCCGCGCCCGGACCGGCTCTGCTTGATGTGATCACGGATCGGTTCGAACTGGTCATGCCGCCCAAGGTCGAAGTGGGGCAAGTCGCGGGCATGGCGCTTTATTCGGCCAAGGCGGTGCTCAACGGACGCGGTCGCGATGTGGTCGGGCTGATCCGAAATCTTCTCTCGTGAGCGAGAGACCCAATCTGGTCGCGGCATTGACGCGCGACCGTCCGCTGTCCCGAAACCTGCTGCTGCTGATCGGGCTCGTCGGCACGATTGGAACGCTGGCCATTGGCCGGCATCATCGCCATGCGCTGTGGCTGTTGCTTGTGCTCGCGCCGATTCTGGTCCTGGCGTTGACCGATCTGTTCCAGTCGCATCATAGCCTGCGTCGAAACTATCCCGCCTCCGCCCGCTTCCGCTGGTTCTTCGAATGGTTGCGTCCCTTTGCCAGGGCCTATTTCGTCGAAAGCGATCTGGATGGGCGACCTTATAGTCATGATGAACGGGCGCTCGTCTACGCCCGCGCCAAGGGCGAGGTCGATGCTCATCCATTCGGCACCGAACTCGACGTCTATTCCGACGAATATGAATGGCTCGCTCATTCGATCGCACCGTCGCGTGACGCCCCCAGAGAGACGCGGGTCCATGTCGGCACGGATCAATGCAGTCGGCCTTATCAGGCGGCGCGCCTCAATATTTCGGCCATGAGTTTCGGCGCACTCGGCAGCAATGCTATCGAGGCGCTCAACCTCGGCGCAAAGATCGGTGCTTTCTATCACGACACTGGAGAAGGCGGCCTGTCGCCCTATCATCTCAAACATGGCGGTGACATCGTCTGGGAAATAGGGTCGGGCTATTTCGGCTGCCGAGACCGACAAGGCCAGTTTGATCCAAGCCATTTCGCTGATAGGGCCGCCCATGACGCAGTGAAGATGACGGAGATCAAGCTGAGCCAGGGCGCCAAGCCCGGTCATGGCGGACTATTGCCAGCGGCCAAGGTGACGCGCGAAATCGCCGAGACCCGCGACGTGCCCATGGGCGAAGATTGCCTCTCCCCCGCTGGGCACAGCGCCTTTTCTACGCCGATCCAGCTCGTCGAATTTGCTGGAAGGATGCGCGAACTTTCTGGCGGCAAACCGGTCGGGATCAAATTGTGCGTAGGCTATCCCCATGAACTTTTCGCTGTGGTGAAGGCGATGATCGAGACCGGCATCCTGATCGACTTCATCGTGATTGACGGCGCCGAGGATGGCACGGGGGCAGCTCCCACCGAATTGTCGGACCGGGTCGGCATGCCGCTGCGCGAGGGACTGATGCTTGCGCGCAACGCACTTGTCGGTACAAATCTCAAGGGAAAGATCAGACTGGCGGCGTCAGGCAAGATCAGTTCGGGCGCGGGGATCGCGATGAATGCGGCTCTGGGCGCAGACTGGTGCAATGCGGCGCGAGCTTTCATGTTCTCGCTCGGCTGCGTTCAGTCCATGCGCTGCCATACCGACACCTGTCCAACCGGCGTGGCGACGCAGTCACCGGCCCGTCAGAGAGGGCTGGTGATTCCCGAGAAGGCGGAACGTGTCGCCCGGTTCCAGCAATCCACCCTGTCGGCCCTGCATGATATCGTCGTTGCATGCGGCCTCGATTCCCCTGACGAGTTTACGCCGGACGGATTGCGCCAGCGGATCAGTGCCGTTGAGATGCGTTCCTTCGATGAACTTTATCCCTTCGTTGAGCCTGGGGAACTGCTCGATGGCGCTCGCGATCCGCGTCTTGCGCGCTGGTGGGCACAGGCTGATGCAACCTCGTTCAAGAGGCAAATAGACTGATCGATGGTCGGCAAGCCCGGCTCGGTCTGGCCTTGGATTGCGTTCACCCGAAAGCATTCGCCCGCGGCTGCACGAGCCACTATTTCCGGTGTCTCGCGCTGATCGTCGACGGACGAAACATATCCGCGAAAGCCGAGAAAGAAGCGAAGTCTAGCAAAAGCGAGCTACCCAACCGGGAGGGCTTTCCACAAGCTGGGTAGACTAAGCGAGGCGTCAGCGCGCATACGTCAGTTTAGAGAGCGCGGAAGACGACCCGGCAGCCTATCGATCGCTATCTTATTAAAACTGAGTAATCGACTCATTGATTGGAACTTGAGCCATCGAAAAATGGAGTATATTCTTTGCCTTGCAACCGCATGGGCACTGGATTGTTATGAAGAAAATATCTGGAAAAAGAAGGTAGGCATGCCACACAAGGATTTTCAAGTGAGGAAAGCTGATAACGGATTGGCGAATATTGCGAAATCCGATCCTGTGCAAGACCTTGACCGTGCAGCTGAGAAATCATGCGCTACCTCGAAGCCCTCGCGCCGAATTCTGACACTCCCGTTCGCGACGAATTAGCAACAGAGCGGCCTGTCCAGGTTCCGCACGCAGACATGATGCGGCATGATCCGGCCATCGAAATGCCGGCAGCACGCTGACGGGATAGCTACTATCTCTCGAGGTGGTAGACATTTCTTTAGAAACGACGATGCAGAGAAATGGTAGCTCGGCGTCACCGTGGCTTAAACTTTCCGATCGACCAGAGAATGTTAGTGATCAGAAATCCCGCCTTTGATGAACATTGAAGGGCATGGGTTACTCGCGCCTAGCCCCCCAACATTCCGCTGGTTCACATCGCTAATTTTGGGCGCCCGGTTTTTCCTATCAGGCCCGTCTTCCGGTCACGAACTGATAGACCAGAACGATTACGGCCAGAACCAGGAGTAGATGGATCAGGCCACCGCCGACCGGAATGACGAACGCGCCCAGAACCCAGAGAACGAGAAGGACTAGGAGAATTGTCCACAACATAGAGGCGTTCCTTTTTCATCGAGTAGAAACTGTCCAAATATAAATCATCTCAGCCCACGCGCGAACAGGAGAGCCGTTAGCAGAATGGCGCCACCCATGGCGACATGTTGGCCGGTTGAAGATCGGGACGAAATATTGTCGTCCGACCGCTGCAGTTCTTCGGCGTCCGCCAAAATGGCCAGGTGCGGCAATGGAGAGGGTGGCGCCTCAACGAAGTGCATTAAGGGGGAAAATTGCATCAGGCCGGTCTCCTCGACACAATGAACGCTCAAAGATCTGAAATGGTCCAATCCGTTAGCAAACTTCGTAACGGTGAAGGATGTCAGGCTACAGACAGATGATGTGCCGATTTGCTCTGGTCTCTTGGCATTGCACGTTGCGGTGAGGAGCCGCCTTTTACGGTGAATATATTCTGCTGCCGGTGACCGGATCATATTCGGGCGGCGGCAGGCTGCTGATTCGATCCAGCATGCTCTGACTTGGCGAGACGCAACAAATATCCCAGATCTGCCCGACAGGATAAGCGCCTACCGCGAGGAAATCCCGACTCTGCTTGACTGCGCGGTGGCCGGTTCCGGCCGGCAGCATCAGCGCATCGCCGGCCGCCACCGCAATTTCAAATCCGGCCGATCCTCCAAGTGCGAGAGTGGCATGACCCGAGGCCATTCCAAGCACTTCATGCGCAGTCGAGTGATAATGATCATAATCATAGATCTTGTCACGCCACTCAGGTAGCCAGCCATGGCTCGCAAATCGCGCCTCGAAGGCCTTGGCCAGATCCGTCCTCTCGCTTGGCTCGACTCCGAGGTACAGCCCGACCGGGATGGCAGAATTATTGGGCACCCAACCATCACGCGAGAAAAGGATCGACTTAAAGATCATGCCTTTTCCTTGATGTTTCAATGACGAGTTCGACCGACACTGGCTCATATCGCAGCCCCGTCCCAAGCTGCGGCGACGGATTGCATAGTCGCGCTGCGAGGGGCCTGCATCCGATGGCTTCGCAAGCCGTAATTTTCACCTCGTGGGTGATCGATAGGGCCGCAGATTTCGGTTCAAGTTTTTTCCGCGATTCGCGTCTGCAAGGACAGCATCGCGAACGACCGGAGCATGGGGGAGAGAGATCGTGGCAGGCTTCCGGTCGCCTCAAAGGGCCATCTCAACAATATCCAGGCGATTGTCCTGCGCGTAGATCATCGCAGCCTGCAGGGCGTCCATGCGCGAGGCATAACCTCTGTTGTCGAGACTGAGGACTGGATCGCCCGGTCGGCCGCTCTCGGCGCTGATATGCCAGCGGCCCTTTTCCTGCCTGATCGCAACATATTTGAACATCATCGAAGATCCTGCAAGGCGCGCCATTGGTTCGCCGACAATGCGGCAATCGCCGTTTCGTTCCCCCCGGGTCGATCTTGCGTTCATGGGGGCTATGCGGAATCCAACAATTCCCTGTTCAGTCTCGCGTGGAAGCGGCTTTCTGCTCTGCCAATATATCCCATCCCGTCAGGAAGAAGGCCGCAGCAATCGGCCCAACCACGATGCCGCTGAGGCCAAGCGTCTCGATACCGCCGAGGGTCGTCACCAATATGAGCCAATCCGGCAGACCGGTATCTCGACCTACGAGCATGGGCCGTAGGAGATTGTCGACAAGACCGATCACAAAGACGCCGGAAGCAACCACGATGACGGCCTGCCAAAAATCGCCCGTAGCAAGCAGATAGGTCGCTACCGGCAGCCATATTATCGCAGGTCCGATCGCTGGTAGCAGGGCGGCAATCGCCATCAGCACCCCCCATAGAAGGGCGGCAGGCATGCCTACTATCCAGAAAGTTGCTGCGCCTAGCATGCCTTGCGCCAGGGCGACAATTCCCGATCCCTTTATGGTCGCGCGCACGACGATCACGAAGCGGGTTGCAATCCGATGGGCTATGGTCGGTTCAAGTGGCAGTCTTGTGATGATCTGCGATGCTAACGCCTCCCCATCGCGCAGGAGAAAGAAACTCACATAGAGACCCACCCCAAAGGAAAGCACGAAAGCTGCTGCGTCCGCGCCTATGGTCAATGCGCGCTGCGTCAATATGCTCGCGCTGTTGCTCAATGCCTGAGAAATCTTGGCTTGTGCCCGCTCAAACGTGCCAAAACCGGCATTCTCAACCCACTGCTGCAACCGCATCGGCAAAGCAGCATGCACCTGACCGAAATAGGTCACAAAGTCGATCTGGCCACTTCTGATCTTTGCGTACACGCCGCTTGCCTGCTCGATCACGAGGCTCCCGATTATCAGGGCCGGCATGATGACAGCTATGATAATGATGAGCAGCGTCAACGCCGCCGCCATGTTGCGTCGCCCGCGACAGTCGAACAGGATACGTCTGTAAAGCGGCTGAAAGAGCAGGGCCGCCAGAGCAGCCCACAATAATGCCGAGATGAAACCTGAAACAATCAGACCCAGCCCGAGCGTCGAGATGGCGATGAAGAGGATCAATCCTCCATTGTCGATACGCTCGCGCGAAATCATCCAAATTCCGATCGATCATTGCTGATATGCTGAGCGGGACCAGCATCTTGAGCGCGGGTGAAATAGTCGGCTGATGCCATCCGGCTCAGCTGTGTGCGCTCCTTGGACTGGCTCATCACGCTATACTGACAATCCTCACCTGACTGTCCCGATGCTGCGGTTTGACGACCACCGTATCTCCCAGACGCTCAAGCATGATATCCGCCTCAGCCAGGCCCAATGGCAACGCCTTGATGAAAAGCCGGTCGATAAATGTCGGCAAGGTGGGTTGGCGGAAAAGGATTTCGTTGGACGAGACATCAAATGCCAGTCCAAGATTGGCCTGGATCAGAGATAGCGGGGCCGCCGCCGACCATGCCTGGGGGCTGCAAGCGACCGGATAAAAGGTCGGGCCTTGGGAGCGTCGTCGCGGGAAACCGCAGAACAGTTCAGGCAGCCGCATGAGATCAACATAGGTTGCAGCGGCAAAGAGTCCTTCGAATATCTGCGCCGCCTGACGCTGAAACCCATATCGCGAAAAGCCTGCGGCAATCAGCGCATTGTCGTGCGGCCAGATTGAGCCATTATGATAGCTCATGGGATTGTAGCGTTTTTCGGTCGACGCGATCGTCCTGACGCCCCAGCCGGAAAATGAGGCGGGCGCCATCAAGGTTGCCACCACTATGGGCGCGCGCTCTGGTCGTGCCAGGCCTGTGTAGAGGACATGGCCTGCGTTGGAGGAACGAACCCGGCAGGGCTGCTTTTGCCCATCGAGCGCGAGCACATATGTTCCCAGTTCCGCGTCGAAGAAAGACGCGTCGAAACGCTGCTGGAGATCGACAGCCCGGGCAAGATAGGTTTCCGAGCGATCCAGATCGCCCATCGCACGATAGATGAGGCTTGCCGCCTGCCACGCGCCATAAACATAGGCTTGAACTTCAGCCAGAGCGATCGGGCCTCTGGCGATACTGCCATCGACATGGAAGATGGAATCATGGCTGTCCTTCCAGCCTTGGTTCTGCAGGCCCTGATCCGTCAGGCGTCCATATTCAACGAAGCCATCACCATCGCGATCGCCATGAGTGTCGATCCATCGCAATCCAGCCTCGATATTGGGTAACAAGCCAGCGAGATATTCAAGGTCCCCGGTGCGCTCCAAATAGGCGCCGGCCAGCATGACGAAAAGCGGCGTGGAATCGATGCTGCCATAATAATGACGGAAAGGGACCTCTCCCAGCTCGGCCATTTCGCCGTGACGTACTTCGTGCAGAATCTTACCTGGCTCGGCATCAGCTGTCGGGTCGAAATCCGTCGCCTGATGCGCAGCGAGATATCCAAGCACGCCTCGGCTGATGGCCGGGTCCATCCAGATCGTCTGAAGGGCAGTGATCAGGGCATCCCTACCGAAAACGGTGCTGAACCAAGGAATGCCGGCATAGGGATAAGGCCCAAATTCTGTATCGGTGGAGAGCATCGAGATGTCGGAAACCGAACGCCGCGAAACGGCATTGAACAGGTCATTGGACGATTGCATCGAAGCAGCGCGGCGTCGCGCATGCTGAAGCGCACGCATGGCCTCGCGCAGGGATTTTAGAAAGAGCTTGGGAAGGGGTTGATCGACCTCATTCTTATGTTCGCAGGAGATACGTGCGAATAATGTGGATCGACTGCCGGGGCCAACAGTGACTTCAAATAGCGCCTGCTCCGCCGTTAGTTGCGCGGGTGCGGGATCAAAATGGAGATGTGTCGAGCGTTCAAGGTCATCGCGTCCTCGATAGCCTAGCAGGACATCGGCGTCTCCGACCTGCGGCTCGTGCATGGTGCCGCGTCGCAATCTGGTCATGCCACGTATCTCGAACAGATCCGCAAAATCGGAAGCGAAGGACAGGCCTACCGACACCCGACGCTCTGCAATGTCGAAATTGCGGACAATGATGCGTTCATAGATCGCGCCGTCCCACAGAAAGCGGCTGCGACGCAGATGGATCAGATCATGCTCCACCTCTACGCGCCCATCCTCTCCAATGAAGTCCGGGTTGGCCAGATCACAGGTCAACATTGCATTGTCGTCCCGCAGCGCCGAACTCAGCAGGATCGGGCGCATGCCATTGACCGTGAGGTACAGGTGCGAAAGATGGCGCGTATCGCGATGGTAGAAACCCTCGGGACTACCAGGCCCGGATATGGCGTCGCCGCTGTGATCAAAGACAGCAAAGCTGTCTCCATGCTTGAGTGTGCGTGGGCGACGTTCATGCAACGAGGCGGTCGCAGGAATGAAGAACTGGGTTTGCGCCTGCGACAGCGCCTGTCCCCCTGCAATGCCCGACACCCCTGGCTGCGATTGGGTCTGCGACATGGCGGCTCCTATGCGACGATCTGCAATTCCGATTCTTCGCCACGCCGGCGACGCAGCCAGGCTGCGTCGGTGCGCGCACCAGGCAGTCTATGATATAATGCGGCATAATCGGCAGCCATCCTGTCAGCCGTGAACCGTGCGTCGAATACGCCGCGCACCATTTTGCGCTCGAGGTGACGAATTTGTTTCACCGCTTCGACAGCCTCGTCTTCGCTGTCGACGATGAAACCCGAGCGCCCATCCTCGATGACCTCCGGAACCGATCCACAGCGGAAGGCGATCACCGGCGTTCCGCAAGCCATGGCTTCGATCATCACCAGTCCGAAAGGCTCAGGCCAGTCGATCGGAAACAGCAAGGCGCTCGCACCACCGAGGAAATCAGCTTTCTCTCGCTCGTTGATCTCGCCGATGAAGCGAATATTGGGATATAGTTTGACGAGAGGCGCGATCTCTTCCTCCCAATAGGCGCGGTCGACCGCGTCGATTTTTGCCGCAATTCGCAATTCCATGCCGGCTCGGGCTGCGATGCGGATAGCGCGGTCCGGTCTTTTTTCAGGCGAAATACGCCCGAGAAAGGCGAGATAACCTTCATTTTCACCAAGGCTGGGGGTGAGCAGATCGGCCGGGAGACCATGGTAGATGGTCGCGCCCCAATTGACCGGGGGCATGGGTTGCCGTTGATGATCAGAGATCGAAACCAGGCAGTGATCGCCAAAGCAGCGATAGAATGGCGGCAGATCAGGAAGGTCCAGCCGACCATGTAGTGTCGTCACGGTGCGCCCGATGAAATCCTGGATCATCGGCAGATGCAGAAGATCGATATGGAAATGGAGCGCATCAAACTCGTCCGCCCGTTGCCGCACCGCATCAAGCATCATCATATGATAGGGGATCGTGTCGACGATTCCCGGGGTCAGTCGCAGCGCCGCCGGCGTGATCGGAACAAGCTCGGCCGAAGTCTGTGAATCGCCGCTGGCGAACAGGGTCACTTCGTGCCCCTGATGCACCAAAGCTTCGGTGAGATAGGAGACGATCCGTTCGGTACCCCCGTAAAGCTTGGGCGGTACACTTTCAGCCAGGGGAGCGATTTGAGCGATCTTCATGCGGCTATCCTCTAACGGAGATAGGCCTCGTTCCTCCCCCAGCGCACGAGCCGCAAAGTAAAGCCGCATGAATGGCTAAAGTTGCATTGCGGAAACAATAAAAATAATGAGCAAACCCGAAATGATCTGACATATTGATCTAAATCAATACGATTTTATCTTCAGTCTTCCGCAAAATCTTCGGTTTGTCCTTTTTCCAACTGTTCACGCGCCTGTTCTGCGGCACGCAACAGGGAAAGACCCGTCCCCTCCGCTGCACTGGCTGTCAGCGTTATGGCGATGCCGTTGGGACCATCCAGCATGATCAATCCGGCGTGGGCTGAGGCGATGCCAGCTTCTTCATGGATACCCGGGGTTGGCATATTTTCGCTCCTTCTCCAAGCCCGGACAACGACAGGCTGACAAGGGCGGTTCCGTCAATTCTGGTCGTCGAGGAAAAGGTAAGCGGGATCAAATTCGCCCAACCGCGCCAGGCCTTTTCGATCGCGAATTTCAACATCATGACGATGCATCGCCAAGAGGTTGCGATCTTTGAGTTCCCGCAGCATCCGGTTCATATGAACGGATGTAATTCCGCATGCCTCCCCAAGATCGGCCTGCGTCATCGGAAGGATGAAATGCGATCCATCACTTCGCCCGATCGCGCGCAATTTTGCCTCGGTTTCGCAGAAGAAATGGCTGACTCTCGCAATCGCATCGAGGCGCCCGAGGCGAAATATCCATTCGCGATGCATGGCAGCATCAAGGAGCGTGCTGAACCAGAGCAATTTCGTAAGCGCCGGGCGCGTCGCAACAAGATGATCGAGCGCAACATGGGGCACCAACGCTACCCGACAGGCGGTCAAGGTCGCGAGGTCATGATCAAGATGACCAAGCGGGTAGCCATGAAGGTCGACGAAATCGCCGGCCACATGCACTGCAACAAGCTGTCTTTCTCCCTGCCGGTCATCCATGTACCGGCACATGACGCCGTCGATGAGATAGGTGCTCATGGTGATATTTTGATCGCGAGAGATGAAGGTCTTGCGAGGAGGCAGGTTTCGCACGTCAGCTACCGCAGCTTCAAGCGCTTCGAGATCCTGGGCACTCAGGAGGTCACGCCTTCGACCTCGCAGAAAGTCGGCAAACACCATCATCATGTCCAGCATTGCAAAATGGATGATCAATGCATTCGCACATCACCCGACAAGGGTCGAGTGCAAAGGATCACTCACGCTTCGCACAGATAATCCGGCCGAGATCCGAGCGAACTGGATCGCGGTCGCCACGGTCAAAAAGGTCACGGGTGCATCACGCGGGAGCCGCAACGAAAGCCAGATACTAAAAACCCTGCATCTTTCGATGCAGGGCTAGGGGGGCCGCAAGTCAATGACTTACCGAACGATAACTTCTCAATGTCCGCTTTGTATCCGAAGAAATGCGCTCACTCGAAATTTTCTGGTCAAGCTGCACGCAGGCAGTCGCACCCTTGCCTAAAGATCGCTCAGCCTTGGTCATTCGAAAACTCCAGCGCGTCTTTCTTCAGGAGGCGTCCGGACTAACCATATCAGCCCGCTTTCGCGTATGTTTGTAGCTCACCGCAGGGCTATTGGTCGCCATGGATGGTTTTGTCCTGCAGGCAGATTGCGCATTTTGCGCCACCGTTTTTTCGAAGGTCCGCTTGAGGAGCCAACCCACCGCGAATGTGACTGTCGCAGTGACAGCGGCACGCGCTGCGGTTTCCGCAATTCCGATCTTCACCGCGTCCTGCATCGCCTCATCACGAGACTGGCCAAATGCCCGACCCTGTATGGCCTTTTTACGAAAAATCATTGACCCTCACCCTGTTGCAAAATTGGCGGCCGGCGTTCGCCGCCCGTTCCAGAAAAAGTTCAACGCGATGACGCGTTTGCAAATGCGTCGACGAGCGCAGCACAAAATGCCGGCAGATCATCAGGACTGCGACTGGTGATACACTGACCGTCGATCACGACTTCCTCATCCACCCAATGACCGCCGGCATTTTCGATGTCCGTCCTGATCGAAGGATAAGAGGTAAGCGAATGACCGGGGGCTATCTTGGCTTCGATCAGAAGCCAGGGCGCATGACAAATAGCCCCGATCGGCTTACCCGCATCGAAGATTGCCTCGACAAAGGATATCGCTTCGGGGCTGGCACGCAATTTGTCAGCACCCACACTGCCACCGGGAATGACCAGGCCATCGAAAGATGCAGGATCTGCTTCATAGAAGGTCATGTCGACGGCATATTCGCCACCGGGATCAAGATCATGAACATTGGTGCGTGCCTGGCCAGATTGAAGGCCGATCACTTGAACGCGCGCACCCGCCCTCTTTAAGGCGTTCATCGGCTCCAGAAATTCGACTTCTTCCGTACCGCGCGGAGCGATGAGAAGGGCGATCGTGCGGTCGCTGAGCGACATGGCGACTCCTTTGGAAATAGTTTTTCTGACTGGGTTAGATGAGGGGGTAACGGCCAGAGGCCCTGCAGGATCCGATCGCCCCGTAAACATGCGCCTCGCACCGGCTTGCCATGGCCGACAGGCGGCTGGCGCAGAGGCGGACAGGTCTTCGCCCCGCCGACCCCAGCGGAACAGATCGTCAACCACCCCGTTATCAGACACAGCGCTACATCATCGTCACGAAGGGCCTGTATGACGGCAACGCAAATCGCCGAGACTCCGCACAAGCTGACTGACACAGCATTCAAGCGGGAACTCACGCTGGTCCTGCCGCAACTCAGAGCTTTTGCCCGCAGTCTGTGTGGTGATCGCGATCTTGCCGACGACCTGGTCCAGGAAACCATGCTGAAATCTTGGAGCGCGCGGGGGCGGTTCATAACCGGCACCAATTTTCGTGCATGGACGTTCACTATCCTTCGCAATCACTATTTCAGCCTCAGCCGGCGCAGCAAATTTGTCGGGGCGTGGGACGATCTTGTCGCAGACAGACTACTTGCCGCGCCCGCGGAACAGTTGAAGATTGTCGAGCTATCCGATGTCGTGCGCGCTCTCGCGCAGATCCCCGTTCCTCAGCGTGAGGCACTTATATTGATCGGGGCGGGTGGCTTTTCCTACGAGGAAGCCGCGACCATCATGGGCACTGCGATCGGTACTGTCAAAAGCCGCGTTGCTCGTGCTCGCACGGCGCTCGAAGCTTTGATCAACGATGGCCAATTAGCCCAGTCCCGATCGGAATTCGAAGCCGATGAGAATGTGACAAACCTGTTTTCTGTCATCGATGCCATTGAAGATCGACAGCCGGCTGGAGAGCCGGGTGAGGCCATGACCCGTCTCGTTGCCTGAAGGGCTGCATTCACTTGGCCGGGCGATGCAGAACGCGCTTATCCGTCTGCGACGACTCGCCAGAGTTACGCTGACCGCCATCGCGCCGATCCTGAACCGGCGCCGCCAGCCTCTCGGTTCGTTCGAGATGCACCTTGTCCTGTATTGAAAGAAATAGGCTGCCAGAAGAGCCGAAGGCCAAGAAGGCAAATTACGGAAATTGCGTTATGTGCGAACCCAAAGACTGATCGAGCCGCCGGGCACCTTAAGGATGATGCTTCCGTTTTCATCAGCGATTATCTCTTCAGCATGATGGCCCAGAAAATCATGGAAAGATGCCCCTGCATGCTCCGGTCCGAGCTGGACCGATTTGCTCGCCTCTTCGCCATTCGACACAAGCAGGACACATCCTGGCTGATCCTGGGTGCCATGGCGTATGACACCGACACAATGTGGATCATCAAACAGATCGCTTTGCGGTCCATGGGCATAGAGTTGCCGTGCTCTGAGCAACTGAGGCAGACATGCCACCGGCTCGATGACGATCTCATGCGCGTGCCCATCGCCACCTTGATCGGCATATCGTGCGCCGAAAAGATCGGGATAGAAGATGCATGGGGTGCCCTGTTCGAGGATCAGGATCAAGGCATAGGCCAGGGGTTTGAACCAATCCTCCACGGGTGCTTCAAGAGCCTGGAGCGGTTGGGTGTCGTGATTGCCGACGATCGTTACCGCATGATCCGGGGCGGCATGCAGCAGCGAACCATCGAAGATCGTTCGCAGGTCAAAATCGCCGCCGGCTCGTGCCGCATCGTGAAAACGATGGAGAAGGCCGACATCGAAAAGCATGAGTTGTCGATCGACCATGTCCAGATATGCTTGCAGGACCGTCATGTCGGGATGCCAATATTCGGCGACGACAAACAGCGCGTCGCCGACGCTTTCGCGCATGTGCCCTACCCAATCGCGGAAAAACCATGCAGGGATATGCTTGGCTGCATCGAGACGGAATCCGTCACAAGGCAGTTGATCAGCCAGCCATCTGCCCCAATATTTGAGCTCTTCATAGACCGCCCGGTTCCGAAACTCGACGTCTGATCCCATCAGATAGTCAAAATTGCCCTTTTCGTCGTCGACCTCGATATTCCATTCCCCATCACCATATTCATTGACGAGCCGGAACACGCCATCTTCATCCGGTTCTTCAATATGGTCGACGCCGGTGAAGCATCTGGCATCCCAGACAAACTCTGAATAGCGCCCCTGGCGTCCAGGGAAAACGTAGCGGGTCCAGGCGCGAGCCTGGAATGCTTGGTCTTCCACTTCGTCCCGATTATCGGGATTGGCCCTGCGAACATGGACCGTTTCCATCTCGTCCGCGCCCATTTTATGATTGAAGACAACGTCATGAATGACGCCAAGGCCAACGTCGTGCAGCGCATGCGCCGCCCGTTCCAGCGCGGCGCGATCACCATATTTGGTGGCTATGGATCCTTTTTGATCGAATTCGCCCAGGTCAAAAAGATCATAGCTGTCATAGCCTACGGAATAGCCGCCTGCAGCCCCTTTATAGGCCGGGGGTAGCCAGACGTCCGTCACACCCAACTCCTTGAGATCCTCCGCTTTTTGAGCGACCTCGTCCCAGAGCTGGCCTCCATCAGGATAGTACCAGTGGAAAAACTGAAGCAGCGTGCGTCCGGCCATGAAAGCTCCCGTTCCAACATAAGTCGCTGCCGCTAAACGAGCGCATGGGACAGGAGTTGCAGAGGCCGAATTGCTTGCCGATTTTGCGCGGGGCGCTTCGCGACGGCTGCACAAATTCGAGCCATAGAAAGCGTGTGCCGCTTGCTCATGATTCCCGTTTGGGGGCTGCAAGAGGAGAAAATCCGGAACCACGTCGCTCCACGGGAGATTAGAGCGACTATGGAGAAGTGAGAGGAAGCATCATGTGGATATTCATCCTGGCTATCGCGGCAGCCGCGCAGCCGCAGGCCACGACTATGCAAGGCAATGGTCACCACGCGAATGATGCGCGGCGCACGCAGGAGGAGCAGTCCAAAAACCAGCCGATCCACGGTCAGGAGGCGCAGCCCGACGACCGCGCCCTGGGCGAACGGTCGGGACCTGAGGAGGATCGGAATGCTGACGGAGCCTTGATGCCCGGCGCGCCAGGAACGAACAATCCGACCATCCCCGACGACGCCTGAAAATCTCCGCCTTCAGGGACATCTTGCGACGGCCTGAGGCGCGTGGTCAGGTGCTGCGAGGAAATGGTGGCGGAGCGCTACGCAAAAATTGGGCTCATTCGGCGAGCAGCTCGAGTATCGTATCTCTCAGGGCCGCGGGCGAACAGGGCCTCTCGCACACCGCAGCCTTGGAATAGCGCCGCTTGAGATCCGAGGCGTCGGCATGCCCGGAATGGAATATGATTGGAACGCCCGCTTTTTCGAGCAAATCAGCCGCCGGAAAGACCTCGCCATCCTGCAAACGCACGTCGAGCACAGCGCAGGACGGCAGTTGCGCAGTGACCGCCGCGACAGCATCCTTAACAGAGATGTAGGGGCCGTCGACCGAAAAGCCCTGAGCTTCAATGATGTCCTGTACATCGAAGGCAACCAGGAGCTCGTCTTCAACCAGCATGATCGTCTTAGGCATCGGCCAGAACCTTGTCCGGCAGGGTAAGGCTTATCGTGAACATGTCGTCGCTAATATCTCTTTCCACATGCCCGCCCAATTGTCGGGATGATGTCTGGACCAGCAGGGTGCCAAATCCGCTCCCAACGTCGCCATCCTCGCTCAGTGCGTCCCGGCGCGTTTCGCTCCACGTCAACTGGAGATCATGGTCAAGTTTCCAAACGATGTTCAATCTCCCATCGGAGGCCCCCAGAGCCCCATATTTGACCGAATTGGTCGCCCATTCATGCAGCATCAACGCCAGGGACGAGAGGCAGGAACGCGCGATGAGGATTTCAGGTCCACTGATCGAGATTGCTGCATGATCCCGATAGGGTTCGATGGTTGTCCGAACCAACTCTTCCAGATTGATGGCCTGTACTTCCCCCGTTGGCGAAGCAAGGGAATGCGCACGTCCCAAGGCTGCAATACGCTCCCTCAGATCGGCGGCGTAGGCACGCACATCATCATGAATCCGCGCCCCAGCGGAGACCATTCCGCCCACGATCGCGAAAAGATTCTTCACGCGATGATTCATTTCGCGCAACATCAGTTCACGCGTCTCGGCGAGCATATATTCCGACGTTACATCGATAGAGACGCCGACCAGATGACGGACTGAGCCATCGCTCACGATCCTGCCGAAACTCTTGATGCGACGCGTTTGGCCGTTCTCGACGACGCGATAGCTCGCTTCGAAATCGCCCCCTTGCGCGACAACTTCCGCCAATGCTGCATCGAAAGCTTCACGGTCGTCGGGATGCAGTCGCGCCAGGCGCCGCTCACCATCGGTCGAAGCGATGTCGGGCGCTATTCCCAGGATGGAACGCCCATGGTCATCGATGATCGCCTCGCCCGTGTCGACATTATATTCCCATGTTGCAACGCCACCTGCCCGAATGGCCATCCCAAGGCGCTCACGTTCGGCCGCAAGATCGCGCTCGAGAGACAATGCGTCAGTAATGTCCGTCAGGACGAGCGTCGCGCCGTCCGTCGATCCGCTCTGGGTTCTGTAAGGCAATGTTCGAAGCGAAAGGGTTCTCGCGCCATCGCGGGTCGTGACACGCCTCTGGATCACAGGATGCCCCTCTGACACGGACCGTGCATCATCAAGATAGAGCGTCCCTGCAAGGCGTGACGTGACATCCTCCAATGGTCGTCCGCGGTCGCTGGGCTGAAGCGGAAAAAGGGCCGTCGCAGCTTCGGTGTAGCTTCTGATCTGAAGTTTTCCATCGAGCACAATCACTGCCAGATCGGTCGACTCGAAGAAATTTCGAAGGTCGGAATTTGCAACAGTCAGCTGGTCAACTTTTGACTTCAGCTCATCATTTACGGTCGTGAGCTCCTCGTTGGTGGACTGAAGCTCCTCATTCATCGACATCATTTCTTCGTTGGAGCTTTTCAGTTCCTCATTCGCCGTCTCCAATTCTTCGACAGCGGTACGCAGGCGGTGCCGCGTGACACGAAGCTCGTCCTCCAACGCATCGAGATGATCATCGCTTGCGTCCAGTTCGCCGACATCCTGATCAAGCGCTGGGCGGAAAGGCGCCGTGTCGCGGAAAACGAAAAGCAGCGTGCCATCGGTCAGTGGATCGCAGATGACATCGATCTGCTGCATGCCATATTCGGACATGACCTGCACATCACGCGCAACGACCCGCTTTCGACTGTCGCGCGCTTCGCGCAGTAGCGGCCCAAGAACGTTGCGAAGCCCAGCGCGGGCGAGACCAATCGCGCTCGAGCCTCCCGTCCGTGTGACCGGAAAATCAAAATAGCGGCCGAGCCGACCATAGGCAGAGATGATGGCGCCATCCTGATCTAGCACGAGACTAGCGGGCGTATAGCGCTCGACGAGGCGACGAACCGCTATGGTCTCATCGCTTGCCGACCGACCCGACGGCCTGTTGCCGGAACCTGTCGCGGGTTGATCGCGGAGCCTGCCGCCACCCGGCAGATCGATCGGATAATTGGGTGGCCCAGGCGCGCGTTGGAAAAGGCGCGCCTGCTGATCGATCGCCGGGAAGAGATGCTCGAATCTCCCGACGCTTTCGGACGGTCCAAGAAACAGATATCCATTTGGCCGAACAGCATAATGCAGGATCGGCATGACCGTTTGCTGCAGCCGATCATCGAAATAGATGAGAAGATTGCGACAGGAGACCAGATCGATGCGCGAGAAGGGCGGATCCTTGACCAGGCTATGACTGGAGAAGCGGATCATGTCCCGCAATTGGGGAACGATCGTGAACCTTTCTGCGTGAGGGATCGCATATTGCTCGCGCAGCGCCAGCGGAATATCTGCAAGCGCAGACGCAGGATATACTCCTTCGCGCGCAATCTGCAGCATCTGCTCATCAATATCCGTAGCGAAGATCTGCACGGATGCCGGCAGAATATTTCGTTTGCGAGCAGCTTCGGCGAAGAGCATCGCAACGCTGTAGGCTTCCTCGCCAGAGGAGCAGCCTGGAACCCATACCCTGATTTCCTCGCCATCGGCCTGATCGACCAGCGGCTCGATAACCGTGATCCTCAGACGCTCGAACAGATCTGCGTCCCGGAAAAATCGGGTGACGTTGATCAGGAGATCACGAAACAGCGCTTCACATTCGTCCCTGTCGCTTTTTATCCGCGAAAGATAGCTGTGGCCCGACGTGATCCCCAGCACATGCATGCGCCGTTCGACCCTCCTGATAAGGGTCGTGCGCTTGTAACCCGAAAAATCATGGCCCACCGCAGTTCGCAGTGTCTTGCACAGATCATCGACATGATCGGCGACCAGAGCAGCTTCCCGTTCGGGTGTTTCGGCCGTGGCACGGTGCTGGAAAAATCCTTCCAGACATTGAATTATCTCGCTTGGACGTTTGACGAAATCGACCAGTCCGGTTCCCACAGCAGACAGCGGCATGCCATCATATTTTGCCGTTTCAGGATCCTGCACGACACACAGCCCGCCATTTTCCTTCACGGCACGCAAGCCCATGGTCCCGTCAGCGCCGGTACCTGAAAGTATGACGCAGGCGGCATCCGCCTGCTTGTCCGACGCGAGGGAGATGAAGAAATCATCTATCGGTCTGCGAAGACCGCGGGGCTGCGCGAAGTCGGTCAGTTCCAACATGCCCTCGCGTATGACCAGGCCGCGACCGGGAGGGATGATGTAAACCTTGTCCGCCTCTATCTGCTCACCACCCTCGCACTGGAGAACTTCCAGGGTCGTGTGGCGGTCCAGCAATTGCGCCAGCATGCTCTCATGATTGGGATCAAGATGCTGAACGATGACGAAGGACATGCCGGTCTGGCCACGGGCTGACGCCAGCATTTCGCGCAGGGCCTCAAGCCCGCCCGCCGAAGCGCCGATGCCCACGATCGGCAACCGGCTGGGGTTAGCCGTCTCACCGCTCAAAGGAAATCGCCATTGTCCAGATCCGACAATATGAGCTTGGCCTGTGCTATGGTGGCCACCGTATTCGCGATTGTCATCAGCGAACCTTCAACCACGATCCCGCTTTCCGCCAGGACCGGACTCAATCGGTCAAGCGTACGCTCAAGGTCGAGATCATAATCCGCCAGTCGATCCGGCTGGGTGCGACTGACATCGAATTGAGACGCAAAAATATAGCGCACCTGGCCCGACTGAGCGCGAAGTTTCGTCATGTAGAGAAGATTGACGAAGGGGCGCCCGTCCTTCCGGAAATTGACGATGGACGTCCGCACGTTCGCCTGCCCATCGTCCTGGAGGAACGACCGTATCTGCGCGCGGGCCTCTTCATTCCGGCTGCGTCCCTGCAAGAACCTGCAATTGCGGCCGACGATCTCGCTCGTCGCATAGCCGGTCAGGTTCCTGAAGCCCTCATTCGTCAACAGCAGCTCATGATCGCCCTCTGCGCGGCCGAGCGACAAAGCCACAGGCGAGCTGTCAAAATAGCTTGCCAGCTGCTCTGGGAGGATTGCGCGCATCAGAACTCCATAAGTTGATCCGCACGCACAACGCCCGGCCCTTTCATCGGCTCCGCGATACCCTTGGCTTATCGTCGAAACAAGCCGACCCGATTGAGCCATGCCGCCATCTGGGCAGAAAATGATGATGTTATAGGTTGGCCTGTTCCTCCTCCGAAAGATCTGCGTCAGGCGGGTAGTAAAGTTCAGCGCATTCCGCGCGCAGGCATCCCCCCTCTATCGAGATATCATCGCGATAGGCTTCTGCTACGAAATCCAGCGTGTCGACATGCCTTGCCTCGAAATACATCTGATGAACATCATGCCTTCCAGCGCCGTAAACGACCCTTCCGACCTTTGCCCAGATCGATGCCATCGTGCACATTCCACATGGCTGAAGCGTCGAATAAAGCGTTGCGCCGCGCAGCTCCATGTCACCGCTATTCTCGCAACCGCGCCTGATCGCCATCATTTCTGCATGGGCTGTCGCGTCGGGTAACTCCTGAGTCTGATTGCGTTCGCCGGCTATCATCCTCCCATCCAGCACGATCACGCAGCCCAGAGGGGAGGTTGAAGGATCAGACCCTTTTGAACGCGCAATCGCGATAGCCTCGCGCATCCATGCTTCGTCTTCGGGCTGAATCATCTGGTCCTCCTCGTCCTGACACGTTCCTCAGGACTGCTAAGATGTTGGCGCCGCGCACCGACCTCATGTCGGCGCCAGCTGCTTTGGATGTGCCAACGAAATGAATCTGTCGTCCCGGACAGCTCAGCACAGAATTGTCCGCATGCGCACTAATGGCGCGCATGCGGACTTAGCAGCTGATCTCAGGCGAGATCGCGGATTTTCGGCTCTCGCGCCCAGTGCCGCTTGGGGCCCTTGTCCAGCAGCATCTCGTTTGGAATGACGCCGTCGTCCTTTTCCACCCCCGCCTTGTCGAGGATGATCTGCGTGCCGGGGCAATGGGCGATGGTCTTGCAATGGCCATAGGCGTCCATGAACCATTGGACCGCAGCGCCTTGCTTCGACAATATCTCCGCGCTTTGCGGCATCAGCACGGAGGCAATCGCATCGAACAGCACGGAGGGCGAGCCATCGAGCTTGCCGTCCGCTTCGAGCGTTCCGCCCTTGACCTTGAGGGGACCAATTTTGGGCGCAACCAGAAAGACGCTGCCGCCTGCTTTCTCCACGCCCGTCTTGAGCTTCTCCACCATCGCCTTGTCGGAGCCTTCGGCAAACAGAATTCCGACCTTGCGGCCGGCGAAGCCATCCTTGGCATTCTTCTGGATAGAAAGAGCGTCGGAGATGGGCATCTCCACAAGGTCTCGGGCTGCTGGCGCCTTTTCAGGCAGAGCGATCGACAGCCCGTCGGCGACTCGTTGCGCCAGATCCTCGTCAATGTTGCGCAGACGCGAGAGAACCCGAAGCCGCACATGAGGCATCACCACCTTCGACAACTCGAAGACAATGGCCGATGCGATGTGCGCCTGTTCATTCTCGGTCTGCGACAGATAGAACATCCGCGCCTGACTATAATGATCGGCAAATGTTTCGGCACGTATCCGCATCTTGTCAGTGGGATCGTTGCGTTCTCCATTATCGCTAAAGGATGTGAAGCCGGTTTCGGGCGCAACGCGTGGACCACTATCCTCGCCAGCCTCGTTCAGGCTGTTCGGCTCGTAATTGGCGCGCCCCTTGGGGACCAGCGTCTGCATCAACCCGTCGCGCTGCATATTGTGGAAGGGGCATTTGGGCGCATTGATCGGGATCTGATGGAAGTTGGTCGTTCCCAAACGCGACTTTTGCGTATCGAGATAAGAGAAAAGCCGCCCCTGCAGCAGGGGGTCATTCGTGAAGTCGATGCCTGGAATGACGTTGCTGGGCAGGAAGGCTACCTGCTCTGTCTCGGCAAAGAAATTGTCGACATTGCGATTGAGCGTGAGGCGCCCGATGATCTCGACAGGAATATCCTCTTCCGGGATCAGCTTGGTTGCATCCAGCACATCATAGGGCTGTTCTGCCGCCCAAGCCTCATCGAAAATCTGCACGCCCAGGTCCCAGGCGGGATAATCACCGCTGGCAATGGCTTCGTACAGATCGCGGCGATGAAAATCGGGGTCGGCGCCTGCCGTCTTGACAGCCTCGTCCCAGACCTGGGACGCAACGCCCAGAACCGGTTTCCAGTGGAACTTCACGAACTTGCCGTCGCCGTCTTGGTTGATGAAGCGGAAGCTGTGGACGCCAAATCCTTCCATCATCCGCAGCGAGCGAGGAATGGCCCGATCGGACATGGCCCACATGATCATGTGCATGCTCTCGGGCATGAGCGATACAAAATCCCAGAAGGTGTCATGGGCGCTCGCAGCCTGGGGATAGCCCCGATCCGCTTCCATTTTCACCGAATGGATCAGGTCAGGAAATTTCATCGCATCCTGAATGAAGAATACCGGGATGTTGTTGCCGACCAGGTCCCAGTTGCCGGCTTCCGTGTAGAATTTCACAGCAAAGCCGCGCACATCGCGCGGTGTATCAACGGAACCCGCGCCACCGGCCACAGTGGAGAAACGAACGAACACAGGGCAGCTCGCACCCTTCTTCTGGAAAATGCTCGCTTTGGTCACATCGGGAATGGCCTTGGTGCACTCGAAAATCCCATGGGCGCCAGAGCCGCGTGCATGGACGATCCGTTCAGGGATGCGTTCATGGTCAAAATGGAAGATTTTCTCGCGCAGTACGAAATCTTCCAGCAGCGTGGGACCGCGGGCGCCGGCCTTCAGACTATTCTGATTGTCTGCGATCCGATGCCCGAAATTGTCTGTCAGGGCATCACCGGAGCGCTCATCCTGCAACCTCTGCTGCGTCTCTCCGCCTTCTCCGACCATCGTCTCATAATCGGGACTTCCAGCTCCGGGCTGGTGATCGGCAAGACCATTTTCCAGAGCAGCATCACTTTTGGGACCCGAAACGGCCATATCAATTCTCCCTGACGCGCATGATAGGCTGCGATTGTCGCAGCAGACAGACCTCTAACCGGAAGCGGGAGGCTGGGTTCCGGCGGGAGGCGAGAAGATGTCCAGGACCAATCTGGATCAATATGAATCTTAGATAGCGACCGCGCGGCACTGGGGCGCGTGATGTCTGCGGCCAGAACTCACCGGAACTTTTCGTGCATATGCCTCTTTTGGCGTGAAGCGCGGCCGATGATGGCGGCATGGGAGCGATGATGACTGTCACATATCGTGGGCCGCAGATATTGCCGCGTGGGTCGCAAGTTCAGGGCCCGGCCAGGGAACCGTCCGATATCGAGTTGCTTCACGCGATCAGCGTTACGCTCATCGCCGAGAATGATCGGTTCGAACTCTATGGCAAGATCGTGGAGGCCGCTGTTGCCATCACCGGCTCCCAGTTCGGGACGATGCAACTCCTTTGCCCCGCCGATGACCCTTCGGGACATGGGGGGCAACTCCAGTTGCTGGCGCACAGAGGCTTGCCGGCAGAAGCGGTCGGGTTCTGGCAGTGGGTCAGTCCAGCAGCCTACAGCAGTTGCACGCTAGCCCTGAAAATGGGTCAGCGCGCCATTGTTCCTGATTTCGAGAAATGGGCCGATATCGCCGGGACTGCCGACCTCGATGCGTTTCGCGCCGCGGGCATCCGCTCGGCTCAGACCACGCCGCTTCTCTCGCGCACCGGCCGCTTGCTCGGCATGATCTCCACCCATTGGGATCGTCCGCATCATCCTTCCGAGCGGGACCTGCGTCTGCTCGATATCCTCGCCCGGCAGGCCGCAGACCTTCTGGAGCGGACCATTGCGGAAGAACAGCTGCGCCTGCTCAATGACACGCTGGAGGCGCGTGTCGAGGAGCGTTCGCGCGAACTGTCCTCGGCTCAGGATCAGCTTCGCCAACTTCAGAAGATGGAAGCGATCGGGCAACTGACAGGCGGCGTTGCGCATGATTTCAACAATCTTCTCACCATCATCCGTGGGTCCGCCGACCTTCTCGCGACCCGCGAGCTGCCGCGCGAGAAGCAGAAGAAATATATTGATGCCATCTCGGAGACCGCGGACCGTGCGGCGAAGCTGACGAGCCAGCTTCTCGCTTTTGCGCGCCGCCAGGCCCTTCGACCAGAGACGTTCAATGCCGCGCGCAAGGTTGAAGCCGTTGCGGATATGCTTCGAACGGTCGTGGGTTCGCGCATTGCCCTTGTTGTCGACCCGATCTGCACCTCCTGTTTTGTCGAAGTCGATGCGAGCCAGTTCGAAACCGCGCTGATCAACATGGCGGTGAACGCGCGCGACGCGATGAACGGAGAGGGACGGATTACCCTGTCGGTGGAAGCGGCCGGATCAATCCCGGCCCGCGGCGGCCTCGCGGCTGCCAGGGGCGATTTCGTCAGGATTTCCGTGACGGATGAGGGTTTGGGCATGAGCGAAGGGCAGATAGAACATATATTCGAGCCATTCTTCACGACCAAGGAGGTGGGCAAGGGTACGGGTTTGGGACTGAGCCAGGTCTATGGCTTTATCAAACAGTCCGGTGGCGAGATCGACGTTGCAAGTCGGTTGGGTATCGGGACGACGTTCAGCCTCTATCTGCCGCGGGCTGCCGCGCCACATTCCCTGGAGGATGTCACGCCGTCAGGACGTTGCGCCATCCAGCATGCGAATATTCTGATCGTCGAGGATAATGAGCCGGTCGGAGACTTCGCTTCGCAGCTCCTCGAGGATCTTGGTTACAAGACGTGGCGTGCGGCCAATGCTCCTGAGGCGATCGCGGTGCTTGAGCGTTCGCACGCCAATATCGATATCGTTTTTTCAGATGTCGTCATGCCCGGGATCGATGGTCTGGAGCTTGGGCGTCAGATCCGGGCGCGCTGGCCGGAAATCCCCGTGGTGCTCACCAGTGGCTATAGCCATGTCCTGGCTGATGATAGCCGCCATGGCTTTCCACTTCTGCACAAACCCTATTCGGTGAATGAACTGTCCCGACTGTTGGGAGAGATATGCATCGGCGAAGAACGAAAGCATCAGGCGGTAATATAGCCCTACGCGGATACCAATTATTGCAAATATAATTGAATAGATCATCTTTTGATCAAATAATGAAGGTTTAACATTTGTCGGATGATTTCTGGGCAAAGAAACCATCGAATGACCTGTAGATTTTCATGTCTAGATCGCGCCTCGAATTGGAAAGGCAGTTATGCTCATTCGTGCTGGCTATGAACTGGTCCTGGAAACCGGTGCTCCTACGCCGTTAATTTCCCTCCTCACGATCCGACCGTCTAGGTTTCCCGATCTTCGCAGCCCCCACAGGATCAGGACAGGCGCGCCGATCCCGACCCATGATTACCGTGACAGCTTTGGCAATATCTGCACACGCATGACCCTGCCGGCAGGGCGCACTACCCTGTCATGTGACTTCACCATTGCCGATAGCGGCCTGCACGATCGCCAAAGTCCATCGGCAGTCCAGCATGAAGTTCGGGATTTGCCCTCGGACGTCCTTATCTATCTCATGGGAAGCCGTTATTGCGAGACCGATCTCCTCTGCCAGAAAGCCTGGTATCATTTCGGCCATATCGCGCCCGGGTGGCAGCGTGTGCAGTCCATTGTCGATTTCGTGCACCAGCATCTGACCTACGGATATCAATATGCGCGATGCACCAGGACCGCTTGGGAGGCATATAATGAGCGGGTTGGCGTATGCCGGGACTTTGCCCATCTTGCAGTGGCCCTATGCCGGTGCATGAACATTCCGGCACGATATTGCAGCGGATATCTTGGCGATATCGGCGTCGATCCGGTTGATGTCCCAATGGATTTCCACGCCTGGTTCGAAGTGTACCTGGGTGGTGAGTGGCACAGTTTCGATGCGCGGCATCATGTCCCTCGCATAGGGCGCATCCTGATGGCGTGCGGACGCGACGCAGCCGATACCGCTTTGACCACGGCGTTCGGTCCGATGCGACTGGCCTCGTTCAAGGTTCATACTGATGAGGTGATCCAGATCGGACAGCATGTCGACACCCCGCTGACCATCGCCGCCTGACAAGGCCCCTCGATGGGTCTGCTACCCTTGCATGAGGACATGCAGCCCGCTTCTCTCCGCTATGCGATCACCATTAAGGCCATGTGCAGCGCGGCGGATGGCTCGAGGCGTGATTGGCCTCAACCCGTGGTTCATTCTCGGCAAAACGGATCGCGCGCCAGGGGCGTTCAAGCGTCGAGAAGATGCCTTGCTCGCATCAAGGCCGTTCCGTCGGGCGCGCGTCCCAGGAAGGCCTGAAAGGACGCCATGGGATCGCGGCTATTTCCTGCGGCGAGTATCTCTTCGCGGAACCGCGATGCGAGACCGGGGTCGAAAATATCACCTGTCGCGACAAAAGCCTCAAATGCGTCGGCATCCAGTGCTTCGGACCAGGCATAGCTATAATAGGCAGCCGAATAGCCGCCATCAAAGATATGCGTGAAATAGGGAAAGCGATGGCGCAACCCGACCGCGCGGGGCATTGCGAGCGCATCAAGCTGCGCCTCGACAAATGCGCGAGGATCGATCTGAGCGTCCGGATTCTGGTGGATGGCAAGGTCCACCAATGCGCAACCGATCAATTCCACGGTGGCAAAGCCCTGACCATAAGCCTCCGCCTCGCGAATGGCGCTGATCAGATCTTCAGGCATCCCAAGATCGGCGAGCACCTGCGGGCTGACAATCCAGTTCTCCATGAACTTGCTCGGAAATTCCACGAAGTCGCGGGCAACCGCAGTTCCGGACTGGCTGGGGTAGGTGACTCGTGAAAGAAGCCCATGCAATGCATGGCCAAATTCATGAAACAAGGTGCGCGCCTCATCAATCGAAAGGCGGGTCGCACCCCGGTCGGGTGGCGGAGCAGCGGCAAAATTGGCGACCAGATAGACGATCGGGCGCACGTCGCCATCCATCGCTTCTTGCACCCGCAGGCTTCCCATCCAAGCGCCACCATGTTTTTCCGGGCGGGCCAGATAGTCGGTGAAGAGCAGACCCACAGTGCTCCCGTTGCTCTCCTTCACTTCCCAGGCCCAGACGTCCGGATGATAGCCTTCTATGTCCGCACGCCTGTAGAAGCTCAGGCCATAAAGTCGGCCGGCTGTGTCGAATGCTGCCTGCCGCACCGCATCGAGCCGCAAATGCTCCGCAGCTGCCGCAGTATCGAGTGCGTAACGGGTGCGTCGTACCTGTTCCGCGTAAAAGCGCCAGTCCCAGGGCGCGAGGCGGAAATCGCCGCCCTCCGCATCGATCAATGCCTGCAGTTCAGCAGCTTCCTGCGTTGCGCGCCGTTTGCCCGGCGCCCACAGCTGGCGCATCAGCGCGCTCGCTGCTGCCGGATCATGCGCCATGCTGTCGGCCAGCGCATAATGCGCATGGTCGGCATAGCCCAGCAGGACCGCCCTTTCCCTGCGCAACGCGAGCATTTCGGCGATGATGGGCCAATTATCATGTTGGTCGCCGTCGCAGCGTGCGGTGAAGGCCCGCCATAGGGCCTCGCGCAAGTCGCGCCTCTTCGAAAAGGTCAGAAATGCCTCCATGTCGGTGCGATCGAGCGTTATGTGATAACGGTCCTGCAACCCCTTTGCTGTTGCTCGCGCCGCAGCCGCCTCGCATATTGCGCTGGGCAGTCCCTCAAGCTCATTCTGCTCCAGATCGAGCACCCAGGCATTTGTTGCGGCAAGCACATTCTGCCCGAATTGAACTGCTAGGGCAGACAGGCGAGCCTCGATGGCGGCAAAGCGGTACTTGCCAGCCCTCGTCAATGCTGCGCCGCCTCTAAGGAAGCTTGCATGGCTATCCTCCACGAGGCGGACCTGTTCCGGGGTGAGGCCGCTCTCGTGCCGTGAAGCATGGACTGCGAAGACGCGCGCTGCCAATTGGGCATTATGGCTTATGGCGACGGCATGCGCGCTAAGTCGCGCCGAAATCTCAGCTTCCGCCTCGCGGATGGCCAGCGTGCCCTTCGCCGAGGACAGGGCCCAGAACAACCGCCGGACGCGCGCGAGCGGCTCGCCCGACCGTTCCAGTGCGGCAATCGTATTCTCGAAGGTCGCGGGCGCGACCTGCTCGCAAATCGCATCAAGTTCAGCCTTGTGCCAGGCGATGCTGGTCGTGACCGCGCGAAGGAACTGGTCATCACCTATCCGCGCAAAAGGTGGCGCGCCAAGCGGGCCAGGCCAGGGTTGGAGAAGCGGGTCGCTTTGCTCAGTCAAGGGCGGTTACTTCCTGGGTGTGCACCTGAAATCGCACCAGATTTGCCGGGCCAAAAGCCGTCGTCAAGGCTACGTCGGTGGCATCGCGCCCGCGTGCCATCAGGATCCGGCCGATGCGCGGGCGGTTATGGCGCGCATCATGGGTATACCAGGCGCCGTCGATATAGACATCGAACCATGCACTGAAATCCATCGGAGCATCTACCGGAGGCACGCCGATGTCGCCGAGGTAACCGGTGCAATAGCGAGCGGGAATATTCATGCAGCGGCACAAGGTTATGGCGAGATGGGCGAAGTCACGGCACACGCCCTTTCGCTCCTGATAGCCATTCCAGGCGGTCTTGTCGGCGCGCGCATGCTGATAGCCAAATTCAATATGATGATGCACGAAGCCCACGATCGCCTCCACCCTTTCCCGCGCGCTGGCCAGATGACCAAATTGAGCCCATGCCACGTCCATCAGACGGTCGGTTTCGCAATAGCGGCTGCCCAGAAGAAAGGGCATGACGGCATCTGGAAGCTCTTCCACCGGCATCTGAGGACCACTGGGCGAGCGCTGGTCGGGATCTCCGCTATCCTCGATCACAAAGTCGCATGACAAGCGCACATTGCCCGGTGGGATGGTGAGCCGGGTGGCGACATTGCCGAACCCGTCCTCGAATTGATAAAGCGGAATGTCGGGCGCCGCTATCAGCCGCTGCGGCGTTCGCAGATCCTGATGGCGCGATGGATGCAGGCTGAGCATGGCCATCATCGCCGTCCGGTTCTCGGTCGAGAATTCGATATCATAGCCGCACCGGATCAGCATGTCGGGTTCGTTTCCTGATTGCCGGCAAGCCGGCTGTTGATGGCGCCATGGCCGGAGAGGGAGAATGGTTCTGGATCGGCACGACTGACGTTGACGCTCACATCCATCCCCAGAAAGCTTGCAGGCAGGCCGAACCAGGTGCCCGACAACGGTAGCGCCTGATACGGGTCGCGTGCGATCGCCACGCGGATCAAGCCGCGATTGCCGATGATCCCATTTGTCGGATCGAATTCCACCCAGCCAGATCCGGGCAGGAAGATACGGACCCAGGCGTGGGTGTTGCCGCCACCGACCAGCCCTTCGGTGCGCGATGGATTATAGACATAGCCCGACACGAAGCGGGCGGCGAAGCCCAGCGCCCTGACAGCCTCAATCATCAGCACGGCGAAGTCACGGCAGGTCCCCTGCCGCTTGCGCAACGTCTCCATAGGAGATTGGGTGCCCTTTTCATGTCGTGGCACATAGGTGAAGTCACGCTGGATGCCTGTCGCGATCCGCGTCAGGAGATCGATGGTCGCTGTATCACCATGATTGCTGACGAAACCTCTGGCCCAATTGTCGACGATCCGCTCGGGATCGAGATGGTTTCGTTCGATCGACCGCAACAGATCGGGCATGTCTTCCGATGAATAGGTGAAGGGGAAAAGCCGGGCATAGGGTTCGACGTCGACCTGCTGCTGCGTCAAGGGCGCATGCTCGAGCGTAACCGCGCTCGCGACTTTCAGCTGCGACGTGCGTTTGTCGAACAGAGCAATGGCCACGGAATTTCCGAACACATCATGCAGCCAGCGCAATTCACAAGGTTGGGGATCGATATCGAGCCGCGCGCGGAGCAGTCGCTGGTCGAAGGCCTCACGCGGCCGCATCATGATGCGATGTTCGCCCAGCGACACCGATTGCTGATAGCGATAAGTCGTCACATGTTCGATTGTGAGCAACGGCATGAAAGGAAGTTCCCAATGGGCAGGGAGAAACCATGAATCTACTGGTGCCAGCCGATCCTGCGCCCTTCACCGTCATCAACGCGAACGGCTCCTCCCCGTTCCTCCTGACCGGAGATCATGCAGGGCTGGCAATTCCTTCGGCCCTGGGTGATCTTGGCGTAGGCCCGGCCGATTGGTCTCGGCATATCGCAATCGACATAGGCGTGAGAGATATGGGCCTGGAATTGGCGCGTCTCCTCGATGCCCCTTTCATCTTCCAGAATTATTCGCGATTGGTCATCGACTGTAATCGCGATCCCGCGCGCGACGACGCGATACCTGCGTCGTCCGATGGGACCGATATCGGTGGCAATCAGGGTTTGACCGAAATCGACAGGCTGGCGCGTGTCACCTCCATCCATGCTCCATATCATTCCGGCATTTCAGAAATGATCTCAGCTCGGCTGGCAGCGGGGCAGGAGACAATCCTGCTCGCGCTCCATAGTTTCACCCCGATACTGGACGAGATGAGGCGCCCCTGGTCAGTGGGCGTCCTGCACGCCGCCGGCCGGATCGATTTTGCGATCTGCCTGCTGGACGCGCTACGCCGGTTGCCGATCAAGGTGGGCGACAATGCTCCCTATGCCATGGATGAAACCGATTACAGCATGCCCTTCCACGCCCTTTCAAATGACCTTCGCTACGCTGAAATCGAGGTCAGGCAGGACCTTATTTCCCAAGGCGAGGGGCAATCCTTCTGGGCGGCGCGACTGCGCGATGCGATGGAAGAGGCCTGGCAGCGGCTCACATAGAATATGCTGACACCATGGTGAGCGCATCGCCTCGCGCTGTTCAAGAAAAGTCATAGGCCATCAGGCGTTGACGGCGACCAGAAGACACTGTTCCTGACCCAAAGCCGCTTCGTCCGACATTGTTACGATGCCCCGCCACCACTCGATGCCCGGACTACGGAACATGGCAAGGCTACCCGTTCTGGGGCGCGCATTCCAGTGGACGCCGTCAAACGCAAAACGCCAATAGGAATCGCAGTTGAGCGGTAGATGCCAGAATGCAGGCTCTTCGCTCGCGCTGTCTGCGTGCAGGATACGAAGCTCGCTCGGCACATCCCGACGGCTGCCATCGGGGAAGCGAACTTCGATCGTCATGCACGAGCCTCCAAAATCCTGCAAAGAGCGCAGTAGCCCACTCAAAACGCCTTGATATTCAACGGGTTCATGGTGCGGGAAGAAAATCTCCAGATCATGTGAATGAGCCCGGCACATTCTGGCTGAATGGGTGAACGGGCCCGCTGTAGTTGCCCGCTCTACCCCATGGCAGCGCCCATCTTCCACTCAAGGCGCATGCGGCCCAGAAGCGGCTGCGCGATCAGCCTGTGCGTCCCGGGGGAAGGCCATGTCTTATTCCTTCCCATGGAACTGTGTGGTAATTTTCAGAAGTGGAAAATGACGCCAGCCATGGGACGGAAACTGTCCCAATCATAGGCGTCGACCTGCACGCGCAGGCGCACGCCGCTGCTGCCAGTGACCCCGCCGAGGCCGATCTCCTTTGGCCCCACTTCGACACCCGCACCGTACATCCAGTCCTTCTCGTCGGGCCAGCCGCCTTTGCCATTGACCCACTGATAGCCGGCCGAGGCGTAGATCAAACCGCTCTCGCCTGCACGGGCGCCTACACGGCCCTTCACGCCATATTCCCAGTCGATGTCGCTAAAGCCCTTCGAGGCGTTCCCTTCCACCCCGACGAACACCGGCCCGAGTGGCACATTCACGCCCGCGATGCCGCTGATCAGGGCGCCGTTCATGATCGTCTCGCCCGGAACGCTGCCGAACTCGGTCCCGCGGTCGAAAGTGTGATAACCGCCGAGAATGCCGACATAGGGTTCAATACCGAAGGCTTTGCTGCCATCGGGTGCGGTGTCGTCCTGAGCCATGGCAGCAGTCGGCAGTGCCAGGCAGCCCAGCAATGGGAGAATGATCTTCTTCATGATGTACGTCCCTGTTTGATTATTTCCACGAGGCTCAAACTAAAGGGCATGCACCGGGGTTGCCGCGTGCGAAAACAATAATGCTTATGTTGCAATTTTGACACTATCAGGGCGCGTTCGCCAATGTCTATTGAGGCAGAAGACATGGATGGAGCAGCATTCGAAATATTTATTTCGATATCGTCATGGATTTAGCGGCGGGATTTTCATGAAGCCGTCCGCCGCAACATGATGGCCTTTCTTTTTAACTTGGATTAAATTTCTTGTTTTGTGATTGTGAGATGTTTTTCCGCCTCCGTCAGTCCATGGTGAGCGTTGACGCGAGCCGGGCGGATCGCTGCCCGCAAGTGAGCCAGTGGCCATGCGCCCAGTATATTCACGCATTTTCATGCTAGAGGGGCCGCGATGAATGCGCGGATCCTGACCAGGGGACTATCCCGACATAGGCTTGCGATTAGCTGCGCCATGTTCTCGATCGCACTGTTGATCCTGGGCGGGGCTCAGCCTGCGCGCGCTGAATTGCTACGCATTGGCGATCCTCTATGTCATGCAGTGAGCCGATCGATCGCCCCTGACGACACGCGCCCCTCCCATTTTGTCTGCAATGGTGATCCTGATGGCTATCAGAAGGGCACATTGTGGCTCCATGCCGCCTTGCCCCAGGGCTCGCGCGATCATGAGGATCTGTCGCTGATCATCCACAGCTCTCGATTTGATCGGCTGGTCGTGCGCTTCATCTATCGTGACGGTGCCGTCGAGCAGCAACATGTCCGGAGCGGCAATTTCGGGACCTATTGGAGAGCTGGCGGCCAACTCGCGTTCCGCGCGCCCTATCGCGACGTTCCTGTCGTGGCCTTCACCTTGAGATTTGACAGAGTGGCGAGCGCGCATCTCCTTCGGATGAGGCTTGTCGAGCGTGGTGAAGAAGCCACCCAGACAACTGGCCTGGCTACCTTGACCGGTGCTGCGCTCGTTCTGCTGATTGTGGGCGCGATTTATAACGCCTCACTGGCTCTTGCCGTCCGTCAGCAACATGCCGGCTGGCAGGCCGCATGGGCATGCTGCATGGTCATATGGGGGGCGTGCTGGTCGCAACTTCATCTGTTCTTCTTTCCCTCGATGGCGGGCGCGGTATCGGCCCAAATCTGCACTGGTCTCTCCTGTCTCGCCATCACGCTCGCCACTTTGAGCGCCGTCACTGCTCTTGAAAAACAGCATCTCGATGCGGGGTTGAGGCGCACCGCCCTGGGCCTCACCGCAAGCGTGTGCGCATTGGGCATCCCGCTTTCGCTGATGCGTTCGGGGCCGTTCGACATGCTCGGCAATCTGCTGGGGTTGCTGGTCCTGGCCAATCTGGCGGCGGTCGCATCCTGTATCGGCCAGGCATGGCGACGGGGAAGCAGCGCGGCGCGGCGCCTGGGTGGGGCCTGGGCACTGCCAATGATCGTCCTTGCTTCGACCAGCTTCTTCGATGCGGACGCGATGTTCTGGGGCGGTGGATCGCAAATTCTGGTCCTGTTCGCAGCGGCCTGGCAAACATTGTGGCTCTCCGCTGCCGCTTCGCGTGCTCATGCCCGGTTGCGGACGGAACGAGACGTCGCCCGTCTCGCAGAGGCTAAGGCCCATGAGCTTGCCCGCCGTGACGTTCTGACAGGGTTGCCAAACCGACGGGGTTTCATGGAAAGAACCTGCAGGATGCTCGAAGGCTTGCCTGTATCAGGCGGGCTGGTTGCCCTGCTCCTGATCGACGTCGATTGGTTCAAGTCGATCAACGATGTCTATGGTCATGAGGCTGGCGATCACGTTCTGGCAGCAATTGGCCGCTGCATCGCACAGCATGAGAATTCCTCCTGTGCCGTATGTCGTCTGGGCGGGGAGGAGTTTGCGATGATGGTCACAGGAGCTGAAGTTGGGAACATCGAGCAATTTGCACAAACCCTGCGCGGAACCTTGGCCGATCTGAGCCATGGCGACATCATCGGCAATCGCATGGTGACGGTGAGTATCGGTGTGACGGCCTCGGCATCCCGCGTTGACTTTGGCACGCTCTACCGGCTGGCAGATGAAGCGCTTTACGACGCAAAGCGTGGGGGGCGCGATCAGATCGCAATCCGCCTGGATGAGTGGGCGGGCGCTCGCCGAAATGACAGACCGCTTTTCGCCTGACGGGGTTGCAGCGGGTTGAGGTGTCCCGGCCCGGCAACGCCTCGCCTTTGGCGCGCGCCGGGCTGGCGACCATATCTCAGAGCAGAGGCCGGTCCGGCTCGAAGTTCCACAGTCGAGGCCGGTTAGAAGCATCGTGCTGCTCACGTGCGCCGCCACCGGCACGGCGCCGCATTTCTGCAAAAATTATCTGGTCGTCACTGGTATGGCGCTCGCTTTGGATGAGAAGAAAGGCTTCCATCAGGTCCCCCTCATCCCATTGCCGAACCGAACCTATTTCATTCGACATGCGTCCCAAGCTCCCTGCGCAATTGCACTATCATTGGCGGAGAAGACCTTCTTTGAGGCTATGCCCCCCATCGAAGCTTCGGTCTCATCGCCTGGCTGGCCCCCGAAACTGCTGCTGGAAACTGCTGATAGCTCATATTGGAGAACGCGAACTCCGCCACTGTGTTCCTGTGCACCATTCCAGCCCGGAGGTTGCCAGCAAGATTTTCATGGCAACCAATATGCCCAGGAAAGCCTTCTGGCACAGGCACGGATGTAAAGGAGGGATGAGGGTGGAGAGGGATTTCGAGCTCTATTATTGGCCATTGCCATTCCGCGGACAGTTCATCCGGGCCGCGCTTGCCTTTGCGGGCAAGAGCTGGAACGAACATGATGAAGGTGAGATCGCCGCGCTGATGAAAATGGCTTCGGAGGATCAGCCGGTGCCCTTCATGGGACCACCCCTCCTGATTGATAATGACACCGGATTTGCCCTGTCGCAGATGCCAGCAATCATGGTCTATCTGGCAGAACGTCTTGCCCTTGTGCATGGCGGTGCCCGCGACCGCGCCTTGACGGTCAAGCTCGTCAACGACGCGAATGATATCATTGACGAACTTACGCTGGATGGCGGCCGGCAGATGTGGACGGAGGATCGATGGGCCAGCTTTATTCCTCGGCTGGTGAAATGGATGCGCATCTGGGAGGCTGTCGGCACAAGCAACGGCCTTGAAGCTGGAAAGGGGTTCATGCTCGGCACCGCAAAACCGGATCTGGCCGATATCGTGACCGTGACATTATGGGGCACCATGGCCAGCCGCTTCGGCGCGATCGCTGCCATGCTCGCCCAACATGCGCCGGCAACGATGGGTCTGGTCCAGCGTCTGCGCGCTCATCCTGCCCTGGCGAGGCTCGAGGCAAGAAGCGTGAAGCGCTATGGCGAGGCCTATTGCGGCGGGGAAATCGAGAAGTCTCTTCGCGCAGTTCTGCCTGCCGGCGACGGTTGAAACCGAACGCTATCCCCCTTCGGTAAGGTCGCTTCGCATCTGCCCATGGGCCAGGACCGCGAACAGGCCGCTACCACCGATGATGTTGCCAATGAGTGCAGGCAGAGAGAAGCCGAACCAGGCCTGCTGGAAACTGACCTCGCCGCTCAACCAGAGGAAGCTGATCTGGGAAGAACCGGTGACGACATGCGAAAAGCCGCCAAGACCGATGACATAGGTCAGGAGGAAGATTACCCAGAATTCGCTGCCCTTGGCATTGGGCAAGGCCCACGCAATCGCGGCCATGATGAAGCCAGCCGGAATGCCCAGCATCAGGGTTTTCGACCAGTCCTGCCATTCGAGCTTGGCGAGAATATCGAGCGCCACGATGCGCTGTTCATGCGTGATGATGATCTCACCGGCCATCAGCGCGCTTACGAGCGTCACGCCGACAAGATTCCCAGCCAGCACGCAGGCCCACAGGCGCGCGAGCCTGCCCAGATTGCTAAGGCTCGGACGGGTCGCGACGGGCAGAACCGCAGTGACCGTGCTTTCGGTAAAGAGCTGAAGCCGTCCCATAATCACGATCAGATATCCGACCGGATAGCCCAGCAGGTAGATGAGGGGCGCCCATTCTGTGTCGGGCAGCCTTGCCCGCAGGAACAGTTCGGACATGAGCGACAGGGTGATCGCGAGGCCGGCGGCCAGGCCGGAAAGCATGAGCGCAAGGATCGGGCGATCCAGCTCCTCCTCGCCCTGGAGCCGCACGACCTCATGGACGACCTTTGCCGAACCCGTGCTGCGCTCCTCGACATGGGCGGCCTCTTCTGCGTCAAGATCGGGGTGCGGGCTATCCTTGCCGTCCTTCATCTGCTCCATTCCCCTGTCTGTCGAAACGACGCCTGGCCCGGTCGCCTCTTTCCTGTCCTTACTGTCCGGCACTGCGCAAGGCTCCCAGGATGAGCGCGCGATAGCTATGCTCCCTGACGCCATGGGGCGCATCCAGCCCCATGCGCTCGAGCGCGGCCGATTCCGCTTCGTCGGGCTGACCACCGCGCAGGCCGCGGGCAATCAGGGCGGCCAGTTGGGCGGGCCTAGTCGCATGGTCTGCCAGATATTGCATCACCGGCAGGAGCCGCTGCTCGATCTGCGTAAAGTCCGTGCCGAACGGGAAGGACGGAAATGTCTCCTTGGGCATGGCCGCGCTGATCCGCTCGGGGAGATTATCCCTGTACGCTTCGGGAATGTCCCAGTCGGGCGCTATCTTGCCCGCGGACCGGGCCTTTTCCACAAGTTCGCCTTGAAAGCGGCTGTCGGCGATGGCGATCAGGCGCTGGATGACCTGCTCATCGCTTTGGCCGCGCAGGTCCGCCACGCCATATTCGGTCACGACCATATCGCGCAAATGGCGCGGGATGGTTTCATGGCCATAGCTCCAGACGATATTGGACTGGGTCTCGCCCTTGTGACGCCGGGTGGCAGGCAGGGTGATGATCGAACGCGCGCCGTCGAGTTCGAGCGCCTGCGCGACGAAATTATACTGGCCGCCTACGCCGCTGACGACCTGGCCATCTTCAAGCCCGTCCGAGATCGTGGCGCCCAGCAGCGTGATCATCATGGCGCTGTTGACGAAGCGGGCCTTTTGCCGGGCCTTTCGCTTGGCCGCTTCGTTGCCGAACAGCGCATTGATATAGCTGATCTCGCGCATATGGATGCGATCGCGCAGATCCTCATCCATGTCCCGCAACGCGGCATAGAAGCTGCGCGGGCCAACGAAAAAGCCGCCATGTACGATCGCGCCATCGACTTCACGCTTGACGATGCCGGCCCTTATGAGATCGAGGAAACAGTCGACCAGCATCTCGGTCGGCGCATATAGGCCTTCCTCAAACGGGCCCATTTCCCATGGCTTGGGAGCGCCCAGCCGGTCGAGCGTTGCGCGATAGGAATCGGGCCGTTCCTGCCGGAGGACCAGGCTGTGGGCGATCGCGTCGCCGATCGCGCCGATGCCGATCTGAAGCGAGCCACCATCGGCTATCAGCGCGGCCACATGGGCGCCGATGGCGTGCTGGGCAGGGCTTACGGGTTGGCGTGGCGGCCCGAAGAGGGGAAAGCGTGTCTGCGCGCTGTCGAGAATGATTGCGAATCGATCGGACGGGATTTCGGCCGGACCGCGCATGAAGGGCAATTCGTCATTGACCTGACCGATCAGGGCAAAATCGGCCCGGCCCCGATCGCGCTCGGCAAGCAGGTCGAGGGTCATGTCGCTATTGCAGCTCAGGCTATAGCTGTTTCCCCGTCGCGCCACGATCTGCGCAACGACATTGACGCCCTGGTCGATCAGATAGCGCATCGCATGGGTATAGTTGGCTGCAATATAGTGGCGCTGTGCATCTCCATTGCCGAGCCGGCTGCCGGCCTGGAAGAAAAATTCATTCACCTCGATATTCGCCGGCATCTCGCCCGCACGCTGCGCCTGCGCATAAGCAAAGCGCGGATATCCGCCCATTGTCCGCTCGAACACGGGCTCGAGGAAACGACGCTCGAGGTCCGTGCCAAGCGAGGGCTGCTCGAGGGTGAGCGCCGTGAAGATACGCAGCCTGATGGCGCGATCAGCGCTGGCACGGGCGAAGAGGGCATTGACGATATGAGGCGCCTTGCCCAGGCCCAATGGCAGGCCAAGGACGATATGCCCGTCAGTGCGAGCGATGATGCGGTCGGCGACCTCCTCTGCCGAGCGAAGTTCGAGAAGACCGGTCCCGCCGGTCCTCATTGCAGCATGTCCCAGCCCGGATCGGGCCGGAACCGCTCGCCATGGGCTTCGCGCAGCCCTTCCAGCACGGCTTTGACTTCGCCAATCCCGCGTGCGTGGGCATAATGGAGCGGTCCGCCGCGGAAGGGCGCAAATCCGGTGCCGAAGATCATGGCAGCGTCGATGATATCTGGATCGTCGGTCACCTGCTCGCGCAGGGTCGCGGCCGCCATGTTGAGCATCGGCATGATGAGGCGGTCCGCCATCTCCGGCGGGGGCTGCGGGGCGCTGTTCTTGACCGCATGGCCGTCCTTCCAGGCATATATGCCTTTCCCGGCTTTCCGGCCCAACTGACCCGCCGAGACCTTGTCTGCCAACCATTGCGGCGTGGCAGGCATGGGCCAGTCCAGTTCTCGCTTGAGCATGGCGGCAACTGCAAGGCCGATATCGAGGCCGACCTGATCTGCAAGTTCCAGCGGGCCCATGGGCATGCCGAAATCCATTGCCGCCCTGTCGATCGTCTCGGGCGCGATGCCCTCGTCCATCATCGTCATCGCCTCGACCAGATAGGGGGTAAGGATCCGGTTGACGATGAAGCCGGGGGCGCTACGGGCCGGGGCCGGCAGCTTGCCGATGATGCCGATAAAGGCTCTTGCACCTGCCTCGACCTGCGGATCGACCCCGTCATGGCTGATGACCTCGACCAGATCGAGCCGCGACACAGGATTGAAGAAATGGATGCCGATCAGCCGCTCGGGATGGCGTAACCCCTCGCGCAATTGCTCAAGCGGAATGGAAGAGGTGTTGGTCGCCAGGATTGCGCCGTCCTTCATACGTGGCTCGGCGCTCGCATAGAGGGTCCGCTTGAGATCAACCTTTTCCGGGGCTGCCTCGATCAGAATGTCGGCCTTGGCGATGCCCGCACCATCCGGGTCGGGGATCAACCGATCCAGCGCATCGCGAACCTTGAGCCGATCTCCATGGGCGAGCTTTTCGTACAGTTTCGCGGCTCGGCCAAGAGCAGCGCCAATCGGCTCGGGCTTCACATCGGAAATGCTGGTGCGAAGGCCGCGCCAGGCGCACCAGGCCGCGATGTCGCCGCCCATCGCGCCCGCGCCGATGACATGGACATGGGCGATCGTCTTCGTTTCCGGCCCAGCCAGTCCCTTGAGCTTCTGGCGCAGGAAGAAGGCGCGTATGAGATTTTGCGCGCTATCGCTCATCATGAGATGCGCGAAGGAAGCGACCTCCGCCTGTTTCATCGCCTCCCGGTCGCCACCATGAGTTTCCCACAGGTCGATGAGCGCATGGGGCGCGGGATAATGGGCCAAGGGTGCCTTGGCCTCAGCCTGGCTGCGCATCTGCCGCGCCGCCAGATGGCGGACTGGCGCGGCGTCTTTCAATCGATCCAGCAATGCCTGCCGACCCTGGTCCATCTCTCCTGCAACTGCGGCCATGACGGCAGCGTGGACGTGGCGTTCAGGGACGACCGCATCGACCAGCCCCATGTCTTTCGCGCGCTTGGTATCGATCGACTTGCCGGTCAGCATCAGTTCCATCGCCGCGATCGGATCGCATAAATGGGTAAAGCGCGCTGTGCCGCCGAGACCTGGATGCAGGCCAAGCTGTATTTCGGGGAAGCCGAGCCTTGTCCCTTCGATGGCGATGCGCTGATGGCACGCCAGCGCGACCTCAAGGCCGCCACCCATGGCATAGCCGTGGATGACCGCAATGGTCGGAAAGGTCAGCGCTTCGAGCCGATCGACGATCGCATGTGCGGCGGCGATCCGGTCCCGCACCATCGCCTCGTCGCGCATGTCACGAAACTCGCTGATATCCGCGCCGGCAAGAAAACCCTGTTTCTTGCCTGATCGAATGACCAGCGCCTTGGGCGCGCGGTCGGCGATCATGCCGAGTATATGGCCAAGCTCTTCAAGCACGGCATGGGACAGCAGATTGGTATCCGTTCCCTGCTGATCGAGGATAGCCCAGCCAATGTCTTGGGCGTCGCGCGTGAAGCTCCAGTGATGCAAGGCATCAGGGCGATGGGGCGCGGGACCGGTCTCCAGATCGCGATCGGCAAGAAAGGACCAGACAGGATCGTTCATCATGGCCTCCTTCACAGCCGTTCGATCAACATGGCGCCGCCCTGGCCGCCGCCAATACATTCGGTGGCGATGCCGCGCCTCAGCCCGAGCCGCTCCATCGCCTGCACCAGATGCAGTGCGATCCGCGTGCCACTCGTGCCCACGGGGTGCCCCAGGGAAATCGCGCCGCCATCGACATTGAGGCGCGAGGGATCGATGCGCCCGGCCGCCCCCTCAAGGCCCAATATGGTGCGACAGAATGCTTCGTCCTCCCATGCCGCAAGACATGCCAGCACCTGTGCAGCGAAGGCTTCATTCAATTCCCACAGGTCGATGTCCGCCAATCCATGACCGTTGCGCTTGAGGAGTGCCGTCGAGGCGAGCACCGGACCCAGGCCCATGATGGCTGGATCAAGCGCCGACCACTGGCTGTCGACGATCCGCGCACGGGGCATAAGGCCATGGCGCTCGACCGCCTCTTGCGAGGCGAGGATGGTCCAGCAGGAGCCGTCGCTGATCTGCGAACTATTGCCCGCAGTGACCTTCCCATAAGGGCGCTCGAAAACCGGCTTCAGCGTCGCGAGCTTTTCTGTGCTGCTGTCGGGCCGCACCCCATCATCCTGGGAATATACGGTTCCATCCCTGGCAAAAGCAGGAAGAAGTTCCCCCTCCAGCCATCCCTCCGACTGCGCCCTGGCAAGACGCTTGTGGCTTTCGACGGCATAAGCGTCCGCCTCCGCCCTCGATATGGAGAAGAGGTGCGCCAATATTTCGGCGGTCTGGCCCATGCCAAGATCGGTGATGGGATCAGTTAGGCCGCGTTCCAGTCCGATGATGGGCTTGAGGAAGTCGGGACGAAATCCGCTGGCCGCTTTCAGCGAGGCCAAGGGGCTGGTCTTGTCGCCCTGCATCGCGGCGAACCATTGGACGGCATCCTGGCGAAACACGAGCGGGGCGTGACTGAGCGCTTCGGCACCGCCGGCCAGGATGAGGTCGCTGCCGCCATCGGCGATATAGCGGTAGGCGGTGTCCATCGACTGCATGCCCGAACCGCAATTGATCTGAACGGTAAAGGCGGTCGTCTGCGTCCCGCAGCCCAGACGCAGGGCAGCGACGCGCGCCGGATTGGCTTCATCGGCGATGACGTTGACGCACCCCAATATGACCTGATCGAAATCCGCGGGGGCAAATTTCTGCCTTAGCAGGAGGGGGCGCCCACATTGTACCGCCAGGTCAACAGGCGTGAACGGGCCGGGGCCGCCGCGCGCTTTGAGAAACGGTGTGCGGGCGCCATCGACAATATAGACCGGCCGGCTCATTCGGCGGCCTGTGCCAGGTCCGATGCAGCGGGATTGCGCCGCAGCTCCTCGGGTGCAAAATCATCCACGGCGATGACGTCCGCGACCGCGCGATCGGCCTCTTCAAGCTGCGCCAGTTCTGCGCTCGACAGCAGGCCGCGCTCGCGCGCCTTGGCCCAATCCTTGATCCGCGCCTTGCGCAGCCGGTCATGGATCGGCTGGGTGTCGACCATCAGGCGAAAGGCTTCGGTCAGGCGGGCGACGGGTTCTTCCGGGCCGCCGATGAACACATTGTCGATCAGCCGTTCGCGCGCTGGGCAGGGTTCCAGGATGATCTGCGCGCACTGACGGATGGTCCGGTCGGTCGGGCCATGGCGACGGCGGCCAAAGGGGAGGATGAACAGGCGCAGCATCCAGCCCACGGGCCGCGCGGGGAAATTCTCGATGATCTCGACGAACCTTTGTTCGATCGTCGCGAAGCCGCTGTCCATGCACCAGGCGAGCAGGGGAAGGTCATCATCCTGTCGCCCTTCATCCTCCCACCGCTTGAGGGCGCCGGAAAGAAGATAGAGTTCGGACAGTATGTCGCCCAGCCGGGCAGAGAGGAGTTCCCGCCGCTTGAGCTCACCGCCTAGCGTCAGGAAGGCAATGTCGGATATGAACGCAAAGGCCGCCGCATAGCGGCTCATCTGGCGATAATAGCGGGTCGCGCGCCCGGCCTTGGGCGCCGGCGCAAACAGGCCGCCGGTCCAGTTGCGCGCGAAAGCGCGGATCGCGGTCTTGAGCGCGTGGCCGACATGCTTCCACAGCACATCGTCGAACTGCGCCAGCGCCCGCCCGCGATTGGCATCTGCGACCGCGCGGATCTCCTTGAGCAGATAGGGGTGGGAGCGGATCGCGCCCTGGCCGAATACCATCAGGCTGCGGGTGAGGATATTGGCGCCCTCGACCGTGATGCCGACCGGGATCGCGCGATACTGGTTACCCAGATAATTATTGGGCCCGTCGATCACGCCCTTGCCGCCATGCACGTCCATCGCGTCGTTGATGACGGTCCGCATGCGCTCGGTCGCGTGCAGCTTGAGGATCGAGGAAATGACGGCGGGGTGGTTGCCCTGATCGAGCCCCGCGCAGGTCAGGCGGCGGGCGCCATCGAGCAGATAGGCATTGGCCGCGATCCGCGCCAGCCGCTCCTGTATCCCTTCGAACTTGCCGATCGGCAGGTTGAACTGGGAGCGGACCCGCGCATAGGCACCGGTCGTATGGGCAGCGAAGGCGCCGGCGGCGGCAGACAGGGAGGGCAGGGAAATGCCGCGGCCGGCCGCCAGCGCGCTCATCAGCATTTTCCATCCCTGGCCGACGCGATCCGGGCCGCCGATGATGTTGTCGAGCGGGATGAACACGTCATGGCCCTCATTGGGGCCGTTCTGGAAACTCTGCATCGAGGGGATATGCCGGCGCCCGATCGACACGCCGGGCAGGTCGGTAGGCACCAGCGCGACCGTGATCCCGATCTCCTCCTGCCCGCCCAGCAGATGGTCGGGATCGCGCAGCTTGAAGGCGAGGCCCAGCAAGGTCGCGACCGGACCCAGGGTGATATAGCGCTTGCGCCAGTTGAGGCGGATGCCCACCACCTCCTCGCCGTCCCACTGACCCTTGCAGACGACCCCTTCGTCGATCATCGCCGCCGCATCGGAGCCGGCTTCCGGGCTGGTCAGGCCAAAGGCAGGAATTTCGCGACCATCCGCCAGCCGCGGCAGCCAGTGGTGCTGTTGTTCCTTGGTTCCAAAGCGCAGGATGAGTTCGCCCGGCCCCAGGCTGTTGGGGACCATCGCGGTGACGGCCGCGGACACGGATCGGGTCGCGATCTTGCGGACAATCTCGCTATGGGCGAAATTGGAAAAACCAAGGCCGCCATGTTCCTCGGGAATGATGATGCCGAAGAATTTTTCCTGCTTGAGAAAGTCCCAGGCTTCCTGCGACAGGTCGTGCGTTTCCCAAGTCATGCGCCAGTCGTCGATCATGCCGCACAGCTGTTCGAGAGGGCCATTCATGAAGGCCTGCTCCGCGTCGGTGAGCCTGGCGGGCGGCACGGCAAGGAGCTGATCCCAATCCGGATTGCCGGTAAACAGGGCCGCGTCCCACCAGCTGTTGCCAGCCTCGATCGCTTCGCTCTCCGTAGCGGAAAGGGCGGGCAGGGCTGCCTCGACGAGGGAGAAGATCGGGCGGGTCAGGATTTCACGGCGGGCGTTGGCAAGCATCATCTCTGTCCTTTTTGCTTGCCCCATGAACGCGGAAGACCCCGTACATGATCCGTCGCGGCCTGAAGCCTTGCCTGAAACTCAGCCGCAAAATCTTGTCAGGCCGACCGCCGGTCGTACCGCAAGATTGACGATCTCTTGATATTGGAGGCGGCGCAGTGCTCGGTCGATTGCCGCCTCGCGGGATCAGGGCAGCATATCGCCAATCCGCTTTGCCAATGCGTCCATCGCGAACGGCTTGGTGACGAGCGCCATATTGGGCGCGAGCTGGCCATTGCCGATGACGGCATTTTCAGCATAGCCGGTAATGAACAGGACCTTGAGCTCCGGCAGGAGGCTGAGTGCGGCATCGGCAACCTGTCGACCGTTCATCCCGCCGGGCAAGCCCACATCCGTGATCAGCAGGTCGATTGCCACGCCATTTTGCAACAGCCGCATGGCGCCTGGGCCGTCCATCGCTTCCTGCACATCATAGCCCAGTTCCTGCGCTATCTCGACAACGAGGAGCCGAACCGTGGGCTCATCATCGACCACCAGGATCGTACCGCGTCGTGATTCATTGCTGGCCGCCTGCTCACTCAGCGATGGAATGACTGACGCGTCCTCGCTTTCCTCGTCTTCCATGAAGTGGCGGGGCAGATAGAGGCACATGGTCGTACCCGTCCCGACCTCGCTATAGATCCGCACATGGCCGCCGGACTGACGTGCGAATCCATAGATCATCGATAGGCCAAGGCCAGTGCCTTCGCCCAGCGGCTTGGTCGTGAAAAAGGGATCGAAGGCGCGGGAAATCACCTCTGGCGTCATGCCCGTGCCGGTGTCTGTCACGCAGATCGAGACATATTGGCCCGGTTCCAGATCGCGCTCGCGCGCTGCTGCGTCGTCCAGCCATTTGTTTGCGGTCTCGATCGTGATGCGCCCGCCATCTGGCATCGCATCGCGCGCGTTGATGCAGAGGTTGAGCAGCGCATTTTCAAGCTGATTGGGATCGACCAGGGTGGTCCAGATGCCGGCCTTGCCCACGGTCTCAACCTCGATCTGCGGCCCAACCGTGCGCCGGATGAGTTCTTCCAGATCGAATATCAGCCGATTGGAATTGACCGGTTTGGGATCGAGCGTCTGCCTGCGGGAGAAGGCGAGCAGGCGGTGGGTGAGCGCAGCGGCGCGGCGCACGGCGCCCTGGGCTGCGACAGAATATTTGTCGATCTCGCCGACCCGGCCCTGCGCTATGCGTATCTGCATCATTTCCAGGGCGCCGGAAATACCCGTCAGCAGATTGTTGAAATCATGGGCAAGGCCACCAGTCAGCTGGCCGACCGCTTCCATCTTCTGCGACTGGCGCAGGGCGTCCTCAGCCCTGTCGCGCTCGGCCGTCTTGGTCTCGACCTCCTCGATGAGCCTGCGACGATCCTCCTCAAGCTGGCGCTCGACAGCCTTGCGAGCTGACATGTCCTGCATCGCGCCGACCATACGCAGCGGCTCGCCGGCAGGCGTACGCAGAACATAGCCGCGATCAAGCACATCGGCATAGCTGCCGTCGCCGCGTGCGAAGCGATATTCGTCAGTCCAGTCAGTCCCCTTACCATCGATCACCGCGTGGATGCTGTCATTGATCCGCTGCCGGTCATCCGGGTGGATATGGTCCAGCCACCACTCGCCGGTCGGTTCGACATCTTCGAGCCTGTGCCCATAGGCATGCTCAAGGGCGATGTTCCAGGTCACATGATCGTCGCTGAAGTTCCAGTCCCATACCGCATCATTGGTAGCCCGTCCGGCAAGACGCAGCCGCTCCTCGACCTCCCGCAAACTGGCCTGCGCCTGGCGATCGGCCGTGACGTCCTGCACGGTACCGATAAGGCGAATCGGGGCCTGGCCCTCGAACATCGCCAGGCCCTGAGCATGGATATGTCGTTCGACCCCATCCTCGATCCCGACGGTCCGATACTCGGTGTCGAAAATGCCGCTGCCGGCCGGATCGAGCGCGGCGCGCACCGCTGCGTCGGCCCCTTCGCGATCCTCGGGATGCAGGCCCGCCAGAAAGGCGGTTTCATAGCTGACGGGGGCACCGGGATGCAGGCCAAAAAGGGCACGACAGCGATCGTCCCATTCAAGCTGTCCGGTTTGCGGCCAATAGTCGAACTGACCAAGGCGGGCCGCGCGTGTCGCGAGTTCCAGCTTTTCCCGGCTTGTGGCCAGAGCTTCGCGCGAAAGATGCGAGGCCGTTACATCGGTGGCCGTGCCGAACCACTCAAGGATATTGCCGTCATCGTCGAGGATGGGGACGGCGCGGGACGCTGTCCAGCCGATGGTGCCATCAGCCTGACGTACGCGATGCTCCAGCATGAAGGGGGACCTGGCTTCGATGGCGCGGGCGATCGCGTCCATCACGATGGAATGGTCATCCGTTGGAACATAGAGTTCAAGCCAGCGAACAGATGGTGCTTGCGTGTCGACGAGGAAACCACGTCCGTCGAGGTGGCGCATTTCCTGCCAGTCGGCGCTCATCTGATAGATTGCGTCCGAGGTCGCGCTTACCAATGCGCTGAAACGCGCTTCGCTTTTCTCCAGCCTTGCCCGTTTTTCCTCGATCCTGCGGGCGTCCGTAAACTTCTGCGTCACATCCACCGCGATATCGAGCACGCCGATGATATCGCCTGCGTCGTCGCGCAACGGACTGTAGCAGAAGGTCCACCATGTATCCTCGGCATCACCATTGCGGGTCATGACGAGGTGCATGTCCTCGACCGAAACCGTCTCGCCGCCAAGGGCTCTATCGATCAGGGGCGAGAGCTCGGACCAGATCTCGGGCCAGACATCGCACATCGATTGGCCAAGTGCTGCGGGGTGACGAGCTCCCAAAAAGGGCGCATAGGCATCATTGTAGAGGAATATCTGCGCCTCCCCCCACATGATGAACATCGGAAAATCCGAGGCGAGCGCGAGCTCGACCGTGGTCCGCAGCGAAATTGGCCAGCCGGCCTTGGCTCCCAGTGCCGTTTTCTCCCACGGGAAAGAGGCTATCCGTGTTCTGAGCGAATCCGCGTGCGTGGGCGCCGGAGAAAAAATGGAGGCCATGACTTGGGGATAGACGGACTTCGCCATCCTGTCACCGCGCACGACGGCGTTCTTTCCATCCACTTGGCGCATTTAACCTGATATTGCCGCTATTACTCGACGGCTTCAGTCCTGGGGGCGGCCGATCCTGCGCGGTTATCGCTGTTAACCTCATCCGCGCCGGTCTTGTCGGCCCTGAAATAGCCGATCGCAACCACAATGAGCAGAACCGCAATGACGAGCGCGAGGCTTGTCACCAATATGGAGCGGGTCACGGTGGTACGCGATCCGCTGCGTGCCTCGACTTTCGACAGATGGGTCACCGTTTCGCCGTCTTCCTGTCGTTTCTCCATTTTCTCTCTCCTTGCCCTCTGCCTCATGTCAGCGACGGGTTGGGGCTATCCGCCAGACGCTGTTGGATAGATCATCGGCGACCAGGAGCGCGCCATGGACCAGATCATAGCTCACGCCCACCGGCCGTCCGCGGGCATGTCCATCCTTGATGAACCCGGTCAGGAAATCCTGGGGCTTACCGGTCGGCCGCCCATTGGCGAAGGGAATGAAGACCACTTTATAGCCGGCGAGATCCTGCCTGTTCCAGCTGCCATGCTCCCCGACGAAGGCGCCCTGCGCATAGGTGGGGCCAAGACCGGGGCTTGTTACAAAGCTGATACCGAGTGCCGCGACATGGGATCCCAGGGCATAATCGGGCCGGATCGCGCGTCGCACCATATCGGCATTCTGAGGATGCACCCGCGGATCGACATTCTGTCCCCAATAGCTGTAGGGCCAGCCATAAAAGGCCCCGGGGCGAACCGCAGTCATATAATCGGGCACCAGTTGCGGTCCGAGCTCATCGCGTTCGTTCACCACGGCCCAGAGCCGGCGCGTCTGCGGCTCAACTGCAAGGGCTGTCGGATTGCGGATGCCCGAGGCATAGGTGCGATGCATGCCGGACTGGCGATCAACCTCCCAGATGACGGCGCGATCTTCCTCCACCGCCATGCCGCGTTCGCCGACATTGCTGTTGGAGCCGATACCGACGTAGAGTTTCGATCCGTCCGGGCCAGCTGCCAGCGACTTGGTCCAGTGATGATTGATGCGCGAGGGCAATCTGGTCACCTCAACGCCCGGTATGGTGATGCGCGTTTCGCCCTCGCGATAGGGAAAGCGCAGCAGCGCGTCCTGTGTCGCGACATAGAGCTGGCCCTCGACCAGGGCGAGGCCATAGGGTGCATTCAATCCGGTGATGAGCGTACTGCGCAATTCGGCGCGGCCATCGCCATCGGCATCGCGCAGCAGGGTGATGCGATTGCCACCCTTTACCGATGTCTTCCCCATGGCCTTGATCTGGGTCGCGATGACATCCTTGGGCCGCAGGGCGGGGGCCGATCCCCCTGACCCTTCCGCCACCAGAATGTCGCCATTGGGCAGCACCAGCATCTGGCGCGGAATGGCGAGCCCCGTGGCAAAGGCCGTCACGCTAAAGCCGGCCGGTGCCGTCGGCTTTTCATTCCCCCAGCCAGCGGGCGTCGCGATTTTCATCGGCGGCAGCAATGTCTGGCGCTGATCGGGCAGATCCGGCCGGTCGCCGGTCTGGTCAAGGCCAGGCTGGCTGCGCCCGCAGGCGGCAAGTGCCAGGAGACTGGCGCCCAGGATGAAGGCACGCACGGTCATGGCCGAACCTCCCGATAGCTCGCAAAGGCCGTCCAGCCCGCGGCAAGGGCAGCCAGGCTGCTGAGGATGGAGAGGATAAGGCCAATGGTCCCGACCGAACTCCAGCCGTCGCGGCTATGCTGGAAGGCGTTGATGAGCCCGCAGACCCACATCAGCGCCAACAGCAGCAGATAAAGGCCATGCTGCCGACGTGCAGGCCCTTTGGCGCGCGCCAGCGCGATCAAGGCCCATAGCAATACCAGGCCGCCGCCGATCAGTGCGCCGGTGATCAGCCAGGCCGAAAAATTGCTCCACTGGATTTCCGCGCTGTTGAGATAGGTGATGTCCGACAGCAGGGCAGCGGGAAACAGGGCGACCGGCCAGGCGAGCAGCAGGCCGTGAAGCGGATGGAGCAGGGGCCGGGTGCGCGGCGGGGCGCTGGGCAAGACAGGTCTCCTTGTCGAAGGAAGAACGATCCCTCGCCAATGCGCCGGCTGGCTTTTGGTTTCGCCGACACCGGCAATTCATCCACTTGTTACGAAACAGAAATGTTTGAACCGGATGCCGCTTCGCGTGTTGGCACGAAAGACGCTGCACATAGGATGCGGCGCGAAAGGGGTGACGCGGGCGCAATGCGCAATCCATGGCTCTGGACCATTTTACTGCTCGGCCTTGGCGCCTGCAATGCGCAGCAGTCGGCCCTCCATGTCTTCGGCGCCGAAGCACGGCAGGTGCGCGAGATGGCGATCCTGTTGACCATCGGCGCGGCGATCATCGTGACGGTCATGGTCCTCATCTATGTTCGTGCGCTTCGCGCTCCGGAAGGGGCGCTCAGCCATCGTAGCGGCATGCGGATCATCCTGTGGCTGGGCGCCATCGGCCCGGCCCTGATCCTTGGCGCGCTGCTTCTCTATGCGTTGCCTGCCATGCGCCCGCGCGAGACAGCGCCTGGCGACCTCACCATTCGGGTCGAGGGCGAGCAATTCTGGTGGCGGGTCGCCTATGGGGCATCACGCGCGGGGCCTGGACTTGTTTCTGCCAATGAGATCCGCCTTCCCGTGGGGCGGACGGTGATCCTTGAACTCGGCGCGCAGGACGTGATCCACAGTTTCTGGATTCCCGGTCTTGCCGGGAAGATGGACATGATACCCGGACGGACCAACAGGCTGGTTGTGCGCGCCGAAAAGGCCGGCCGCTTCCGGGGCGTTTGCGCGGAGTTTTGCGGCCTGTCGCACGCGCTAATGGCCTTCGACGTGATCGCGATGAACCCGGCTGATTTCGACGCATGGCTGGCGGGCGCGCGCGGGGCCGGCAAGGGCCTGGTCCCATCGAGGGGCCAGTCTCTCTTCGATGCGCATGGCTGCGGCGCCTGCCATGCCATCCGGGGAACCGCGCATGATGCGGCGATCGGGCCTGACCTTAGCCGTTTTGGACAGAGGCGGACGCTGGGGGCCGGGATATTGCCACCGACCACCGCCAATATCGCCGCCTTCATCCGAGCGCCCCAGATCGCAAAGCCAGGCGCGCGCATGCCCGCCTATCCCCAGCTGTCCGAGCAGGAGGCCATTGCCATTGCCCATTATCTCGAGGGGCTGAAATGAGCCTCCACGATCAGGATGACCCGGCGCTCCGCGCGGCGCAGGAAGAAAGGCTGCGCGCGGTGTGGGCGCCGCCCAGGGGGATCTTCCTGCGCTGGACCGACTGCAACAATAATCGCGTCGGCGTCTGGTATGTGCTGACCGCCTTTGGCTTCATGCTCTTTGCCGGCGTGCTCGCGCTCATCATGCGCACCCAGCTTGCCGTGCCCGACAATGATCTGGTTGGGCCTGATACCTTCAACCAGCTCTTCACCCTGCACGGCTCGATGATGATGTTTCTCTTCGCCGTGCCGATGTTCGAGGCGGTGTCGATCATCCTGCTGCCGCAATTGCTGGGCGCGCGCGACCTGCCGTTCCCTCGCCTGTCGGCCTTTGGCTACTGGTCCTTCCTGATCGGCGGGCTGTTCGTCGGGGGATCGATCTTCTTCAATGCCGCCCCTGACGGCGGCTGGTTCATGTATCCACCGCTGACCACCCGCACCGACCTGTCGGGGCTCGGAGCCGATATCTGGATGCTCGGCCTTTCCTTCATCGAGGTGTCGTCGGTCGCGGCCGCAGTCGAACTGATCGTCGGCGTGCTCAAATGTCGACCGCCGGGCATGCGGCTCAATCTCATGCCGCTATATGCCTGGTACATACTGGTCGTGGCGGTGATGATCCTCTTTGCCTTTCCGCCGCTCATCGCCGGCGACATATTGTTCGAAATGGAAAGGCTGCTCGACTGGCCCTTCTTCGATGCGCGCCGGGGCGGGGATCCGCTCCTGTGGCAGCATCTGTTCTGGATCTTCGGTCATCCCGAAGTCTACATCATATTCCTGCCCTCGATCGCGCTGTTCGCGATGCTGGTGCCGACCTTCGCCAACCGCCATCTGCTGGGCTATCCATGGATCGTGCTGGCCGCTGTGGGCACCGCATTCCTGTCCTTCGGCCTGTGGGTCCACCACATGTTCACCACCGGGCTGCCGAAGATCAGCCTCGCCTTCTTCTCGGCTGCCTCCGAAGCCGTGGCCATTCCGACCGGCGTCCAGATCTTCGTGTTCATAGCGACGCTGTGGGCTGGGCGGGTCACCTGGTCCACACCCCTACTCTATGCGACCGGCAGCCTCGCCATTTTCGTGATCGGTGGTCTTACCGGCGTGATGGTGGCAGTCGCACCGTTCGACTGGCAGGCGCATGACAGCTATTTCGTCGTCGCCCATCTCCATTACGTGCTGATCGGCGGCACGTTGATGCCGCTTTTTGCCGGCCTCTATTATTATTGGCCGTTGGTGACGGGCAAGAAACTGTCCGACCGGCTTGGCCGGATCGCTTTCTGGATGCTGTTCGTCGGCGCCAACCTGACCTTCTTCCCGATGCACCTTTCCGGGCTCATGGGCATGCCGCGGCGCGTCTTCACCTATCCTACCGAGCTGGGGCTGGGCGGGCTCAACATGGCGTCCACCCTGGGGGCCTGGCTGTTTGCCGCGGGGGTGGCGGTGATATGCGTCGATCTTAGCCTCTCGCCGCGCCGTGTTCGGGCCGTCCGCAATCCCTGGAATGCGGGCACGCTGGAGTGGCTCGCCCATCCCGAGGACGAGGACTGGGGCATAAGGTCGGTGCCATTGATCGAGAGCCGCTATCCAATCTGGGACCAGACAGATTTCGTGCGCAAGGTGGATGAGGGCCGCTTCTTCCTGCCCGATGCACAGGAGGGGCGACGCGAGACGATCGTCACGAGCGTCCTTGATGCCCGGCCACTGGCCGTGATCCGCCTGGGAACCCCTAGCATCAAGCCCATGCTGACGGCGGTCGCGCTCGGCGGGGTCTTCATCCTCACCACCTATCATCTCTACTGGGCTGCGCTCGTCAGTGGCGTTGCCACACTCGCCATGGCGCTGTGGTGGCTCTGGACCGGGACGGCCGAAATTCCCGAAAAGCCGTGCAAACCGATCGGCCACGGCCTTGAGCTGCCGCTCTATCTCTCCGGGCCCTCTGCGCCAGGCTGGTGGGCGATGTTCATCACGATGATGGCCGATGCGACCGCGTTTTCCGGACTGGTCTTCGGCTATTTCTTCTTCTGGACCCGCCATGCCGATTTCCCGCCGGTCGCTCTGGCGGACGGTCCCGGCATGGCCTGGCCCATGCTCGCATTGTTCTTGGGCATCGCAAGCTGGCTGCTGACGCTAGGCGCGCGCGAGGTGCATGCCCGCAAGCATGTCGGCATGGCACGGCTCTGCCTCATGGTCGCGCTACTACTCAGCCTTGCCGGAGTCGGGGCAGGGCTCGCCGGACCATGGACCCATGGCATGGACCCGCAGGCGCACAGCTATCCTGCAATCGTGTGGACACTCGCCATCTGGGCCGCGGCCCATGCGGGCGTTGCCGTCATCATGCAGGGCTATGCACTCGCGCGCAGTCTCGCCGGGCGCATGTCCCCGGTGCATGACGCGGACCTGCGCAACGTCACCGTCTACATGCATTTCTATGCGCTGACCGCTATCGTCACCTATGCGACGATCGGCCTGTTCCCGCAGGTCACATGAGCGAGCGAGGCAAATGGCATGAGCGGCTCAAGGTCACGCTCTGGACGCTGATCGTGCCGCCAGCCATCTGGGCGGGTCATTTCCTGGCGTCCTATCTCTGGGCGGCCATCTCCTGTGCCAAGGCCGGGCGCTTTGCCAGTTTTCCGCTGCTGTTCGTCATCGGCACGATGCTTGCGCTGCTGATGATCGGGCTTTCGGGATGGATCGCCTGGGCGCAGGCACGCCTGCCGGGCAATCCGCCGCCCCATGAGGACTCGACCCGGATCGACCGGCTCCGTTTCCTGGCCAAGTCGACCTTGCTCCTGGCAGGGCTGAGCTTCGTCGGGGTGCTGTTCACGGCGCTTCCGGTCATCTTCCTGCGGGACTGCCGATGAAACGCGCCGCACTTGCCGCCGGCCTCGCGCTGGTACCGATCGGCTGGATCCTGGCTGTGCTGCCGCTTGGCATGACTGGCCACATGGCAGGCCATATGATTGCCGTGGCGATTGCAGCGCCTTTTCTTGCCCTTGGCCTTTCGCAAGGGCGGCTTGATCCTGCGCGTCTCTGGCCCGGCCTCGCAAGCCCGATGGCGATGATGTTGGTGGAACTTGTCACGGTCTGGCTCTGGCACCTGCCGGCCCTTCGCGCGGCGACAATGACGTCCCTGCCTCTGCTCGGGCTCGAGCAGTTCTGTTTCCTTGGCGCAGGTCTGCTGCTCTGGTCATCGGTGCTCCGCGCCGATCATCGGGCCGCTGGCATGGGTGCCCTGTTGTTGACATCGATGCATATGACCCTGCTTGGTGTCCTGATAGGCCTGGCGCCACGGCCTCTCTACGCGGCGGCGGATCATCATCATCTGGCCGGCATGGACCCGCTGATCGACCAGCAACTGAGCGGTGTCCTCATGCTGCTGGTTGGCGGGGCCAGCTATTTCATCGGTGGTCTTGTCCTGTTGGCGAGCCTCCTGCGCCAGAGGGGGGCGGCATGATCCTTCGCATCAGCTTGAAGCGCGCAATTGTCGCGTTGCTCGGACTTGGGGTTCTCGGCATGCTGTTCGCCTGGTCCGGGGCCATGAAGATTTCCGCGTCGTCGGGCCATTGGCGTATTACCGACTGGTTCCTTCACTGGACGATGCGCAATTCCGTGCGGACTTATGCCTGGCTGGACGCACCGCCCGATCCGCTCGACGATGAGGGCCTGGTCAGTGCAGCGGGGCATTTTCGTCAGGCCTGCCAGGTCTGTCATGGCGCGCCGGGTGTGCGTCCATCACCCGTGATGCAGCAGGCAACGCCGCCAGCGCCTGATCTTGCCCGGACGGCAGGGGAATGGCGGGATCGCGAATTATTCTGGATCATCCGGCATGGCGTCAAATTCACCGGCATGCCGGCCTGGGCGGCGGCTGATCGACCGGACGAAGTAAGGCGCATGACCGCTTTCGTCCGGCGCTTGCCGCATATGACGGCGGCGCAATATCAAGCGCTGACCCAGGCTGGCGAGGAGGGACGTCTGCCCGGCGTTGCTCCGGCAACCTTGTCGGCATGCACAAGCTGCCATGGCGTCGATGGTCGGGGGAGGGAGCAATCCGATATTCCGGTCCTGGCTGGGCAGAGCGCGGCCTATCTGGTCGCCAGCATGCGCCAATATGTGTCGGGGAAGCGCAGCAGTGCGGTCATGCAGACGGCGCTGGCAACGACCGGGCGCGAGGACATGGCGAGGCTGGCGACCTATTTCTCTGCGATGCCCGGGCTGGCGAATATTGCCACCACACGCAGTTCACCGGGGCTGGACCGTTTCGGTCAGCCCCTGCCCGCCTGCAGCAATTGTCATGCAGTCGGCAAGGCGGCGCCCATTCTTGCCGGGCAGAAGCCAGGCTATCTTGCTGCGCGCCTGCGGCTTTGGCAGCAAGACGATAATGTCATCGACGCGCGCCTGCCGCCGGACACCATGGCGATGATAGCAAGACGTATCCCGGTCGATCAGATCGATGAACTGGCACGGACCGTGGCGCAGTCCGGTTCGGACTAAGGGGCTATCGCCCGATTAGGCGTGCATGTTGACCCAGATGAAAGCCAGGATGGCTGCAACGATGAATGCGAAGACGAGGTAGAGCGCAAGGCGACTGGTGGCTTTGCGGGCAGGACGCTCCTTGTGATGGGGCATTATGATCCTTTCATGCTGATCTTCTCCCAACAACGCATGGCGGGGTTCATGGTGCCCGAAACGGATCATAGATCGGGCAGGGTCTGCGCAGCGAAGCCCCAGCCTTTGAGCTTCCCCGCGCGCTCCCCCAATATTTCGGCATCTCCAATTTCGTAGGGATGGGCGTCCTGCAAATCGTTCAATTCGTCCCAGTCGACCGGTATGGCTACGGGCGCGCCGGCGCGTGCCCGCGCCGAGTAGGGGAGGATGGCGGTGCTGCCGCGCTGATTGCGCAGCCAGTCGATGAATATGCGATCCTTGCGCTTGGCCTTGCTCATCGTGGCGACAAAGCGATCGGGTTCTGCCGCGCTCAAGGCCTGGGCGAAACGGGCGGCGAAATCCTTATGTGCGTCCCAGTCGTGGGTGGGGCTGAGGGGGACGACGACATGGACCCCCTTCCCTCCCGACAGCATGGCGAAGGAGATCAGACCGATGTCGCGCAGATGATCGCGAATATCCTTTGCCGCTTCACGCACCCGTGCAAAATCCATGCCCTCGTCGGGATCAAGATCGAAGATCATGCGATCGGGCTTCTCGACGGCATCGGCACGGCTCGCCCAGCCATGAAATTCAATCGTACCCATCTGGACGCAAGCGATCAGGCCTTCGGCATCGTCGACATAGAGATAATCTTCCGAGCCGCCGTCTTTCTCGCGGATCGCAACATGGCGGACATGGTCGCCAAAGGCGCCGCTGTCATGTTTCTGGAAAAAGCATTTCTTCGCGCGGCCCTGGGGGCATCGCACAAGACTGATCGGCCGATTGGCGGCGAAAGGTAGCATCAGCGGGGCGATCCGCGCGTAATAATCGGCCAACTCCCCTTTGGTCTGCCCGCTCTCCGGGAAAATCACGCGCGCGCGATTGCTGATCCTGATGGCTGTGGCCGAAGGAGGCGTTGGGGCCGCTTTTTCGGGCTTGACCGTCTTTGCCAACTTGTCGCTTCGTAGCCCCAGAAAACTGCCATGTCGCACGAGACCCTCCCTTGTGAACTCGGCAAAACCGACTTCCGCAACGAGCTTGGGTTTGACCCATTGGACGCCGCGCGCTTGGGCGGCGGAAATGATGATCTGCGACGTGCCGGTCGCAATCGGACTCATGGCCTCGGCCAGGTCGGTCATTGTGGCGGCATCGAAACCAGTGCCGACCTTGCCCTTATAGACCAGTGCACCGCCTTCATGCTGCGCCAGTAGCAGGGAGGAGAAGGCACGCCCTTTTACCTTGCTACGGGTCCAGCCGACGATCACGAATTCCTGCCGACGAGTGCATTTGACCTTCACCCAGGCGCGTGTCCGTCCGCTGCGATAGGGCGCATCGACGCGCTTTGCGATAATGCCTTCCTGCCCGGCCTGACAAAGCGATCGGTAGAGCTTCTCGCCCGAGCCGATCAGGTGATCGGCAACGTGGATCGGTTGTTCTGCATCCGCCAATAAGGCTTCGAGCCGCTCCTTTCGCTCGATTGCGGGGAGAGACTTCAAATCCATGCCGTCAAATGAAAGAAGATCAAAAGCGAAGAAATGGAACGGCGTGTCGGCTCGCTCCGCGCCATGGCCCCGTTTCAACACCGCCTGCAGCGCCGAAAAACTGGGATTGCCGTCAGCGTCAAAGGCGATGATCTCGCCGTCGATCAATGCAGGCGGGAGGTCGAGCGCTTTTATGGCTCCGGCCAAAGGACCAAATTTGTCCGTCCAGTCCAGGCCGCTGCGCGTATATATTTTTATCGCTTCGCCACTGACTGCAACGAGCGCGCGATATCCGTCATATTTGATCTCGTGCAGCCATTCGTTGCCGACCGGTACATGGTCGACCAAAGTTGCAAGCTGCGGCTTGATGAAGCGCGGCATAGCCTCCGTTTTGGCGATCGCCTTCACCTTCGTCCTGCCGATCTTTGCATTATGCGCGTTTGCCGCCTGCATCCTATCCGTGAATGTCTTGCCCCTGGCGCCTTTCAATGACTGCGTGCCGGCGATGTCCCCGGCGATTTGCGCCATCGAGCGGTCAGTCAGAACACTTGTCAGCGCGCGCTCGACCAGATCGCCATTCCGGCGGGCTTCGCCATCCTCAATCTTGCGGAGCAGCCAATTCTCGCGCTTTTCGCCCGCGCGCCCCTTCATCCGCACCAGCAGCCATTCCCCCTTCATCCGTTCGCCATGCAGGATGAAATGGAGATGGCCATCCTCTATATCCTTCGCGCTCTTTCCCGGGATCGGTTCCCACCAACCGCGGTCCCAGAGCATCACACTGCCGCCGCCATATTCGCCCTTGGGAATATTACCCTCGAAACTGCCATAGCTCAGAGGATGATCTTCGGTGCGGACAGCAAGCCGCTTGTCATCGGGATCTAGGCTCGGCCCCTTGGTGACGGCCCAGCTCTTGAGCACGCCATCGACTTCCAACCGGAAGTCCCAGTGCAGCCTTGTGGCGGCATGTTTCTGGACAACGAAACTGTTACCGCCTTTCTTTGCCATCTTGCCTTCAGGCTCGCTGGTGCGATTGAAGTCCCGTTTGGCATTATAGGAGGCAAGGGGATGGAGCCGGCTCATTCGCCCGGTCGCTCCTCGGACGCGAGCCAGCGCCGTTCCACAAATCCCAGCAGGCTGAGCATGAGGATCGCGACGAGAGTGGCACTGGCGACCAGGGGCCAGAGGGCAGCGCCGGAAGCGATTCCGATCATCGACGCCAGCCAGATATGGGCTGCCGTGGTCAGATTCTTGATCTCACCCTTGCTGAATATGATGAGGCCAGTCGCTATGATGCCCGAAAATGCGGCAGAAGCTTCGAAGACTCGCAGGGGATCTATATTCCCCTCGCCTTGCAACTGATTGTGCAGCGCGATTGCACAGACAGTCATAAGGGCGCTGGTGAAGCAGATGAGGCCATGGGTGCGTAGCCCCGCTGCATGGCCGCGTAACTGTCGATCGAGCCCCAAAAGCAGGCCGAGCAGAGCAGCAATGCTCAGGCGCAGCATGACCGGCCCGTCGATAAGGTGGAGCGGGGTATCGGGATTCAGCGTCATCACGCGCTTTTGCGCTTGGCTGCAGTCGCACGTCTATTGCCAGTGTCTGTCGGCGAACCGCTTTTCGACTTCTTCTTCGTCGCGGTGGTACGAGCCGTTTCTCCTGCTGACTTCTTGAGCGCCGCCATCAGGTCGATGACATTGCCGCCCTTGCGCGCCGGCTCATCGTCCACCTCTTCTATTATCCGCTTCCCCTTGGCCTTTTTCTTCTTTTCGATCAGGCGATGGAGCGCATCGACATAGCGATCGCGAAACTCTTCCGGCTTGAAGGGCGCCGTTCGCTTGTCGATGATGCTGGTAGCAAGATCGAGCATGTCCTCATCCGCCGTATCGGCAGGCAAACCTCGGAAATATGTCTGCGCCTTGGTTACCTCGTCGGCATAGCGCAGAACTTCCATGACCAGCCCCCGTCCACAGGGTTTGATCGATACCAGCTGTTCCCGTCCACGGACCGACAATTGGCCAAGTCCGACCTTCTTTGCCTTTCGCAGCGCATCCCGCAGCACCGCATAGGCCTCTTCTGCGAGGTCATCGGCGGGTACGACGAAATAGGGCTTCTCATAATAAAGAACGTCGATCGCATCGGCCTCGACAAACTGGACGAGGTCGAGGGTCTTGCGGCTCTCAATCTTGACCGCTTCGATTTCCTCCTGTTCGAGCAGCACATAATTGCCTTTTGAAAGCTCGAACCCCTTGAGGATCTCATCTCGGTCGACGGGCCCCACGCCGCTCACGACCTTTTCATAATGAATGGGTTTGCCGGTTGGCTCGTGAATCTGACGAAAGCTGACCGCCGCACCCGATTTGGTTGCGGGATAGACTTCGACCGGGATGGACACCAGTGCCAGCTTGATCTGGCCCTGCCAAAATGCGCGTGCAGCCATGTGCGACCTCCCCGATGAGAGCGTGCAATCGGCAAGTTGGTTCCGTGATAGCCTCCAACAGAAAGCCGACAGCACAGCTTCGCCATTCCCATGGGGTGGCAAGGCAAATCACTCATCTTCATGTTGCTACCATCTGGCACCGGCACCTGATCGGGGCGTGTCGCTGAACTTTCGTGCACGCGGAAGTTGCACAGCAGCGGCATCGCTCAGCCAATTCTCCCTCGATCCGCAGAACCCATTACGCGCCCAGGTGTTCTTTCCGCGAAGAAGGGATGGGCGCGTTCTGCTGATCCTGGCCCCTCAAGGAGATGACACATGCCGCTCAAGGCGCTGGCGCTTAACTGCACGCTCAAGGCGGACTCCCGCCAGGAGAGTTCGACCGACGCGATGATCGCCGTGTTGACGAGGGCCTTCAACAAGAATGATGTGACGGTCAGCGAAACGGTCCGGGTTGCAGCCCTTGACATCAGGCCAGGCGTTAGCTCCGACGAAGGGGATGGCGATGCGTGGCCTGGACTGCGCGAGAAGATACTCGCTCATGACATTGTGATCTTCGGAGGACCGATCTGGATGGGGCAGATCAGCAGCATCGCCAAACGCGTCCTGGAACGGATGGATGCCTTCCTCTCCGAGACCGACGATGAGGGTCGGATGCCGAGCTATGGGAAGGTCGCTGTCGCAGCAATCGTGGGTAATGAAGATGGCGCCCACTTCTGCTCCGCTCAGCTGTTCCAGGCTTTGAACGATGTGGGCTGGACGATCCCCGCTGTTGCGGCCTGCTATTGGGTCGGCGAAGCGATGGGGGCGGTCGATTTCAAGGATCTCGGCGAGACGCCGGAGGCGGTAATGAAGACGGCGAAAATGGTCGCCGGCAATGCCGCGCATCTCGCAAGCCTGCTTCAGTCCAGCCCTTATCCAGGCTGAACGCGATGGCCGGTCTGTCACGCCAAATCCGCGAGAATATCGTCCTCTATGGCGCGCTTTTCGCCAATGTCGGGATAGCGGTCGCCAAGTTCGTGGCGGCGGCGATCAGTGGCTCTTCTTCCATGCTGACCGAGGGTGTCCACTCGCTGGTCGACAGCGGAAATCAGGTTCTGCTGCTCTATGGTCAGGCAAAGGCCAGACGTCCCGCCGACGCCACCCATCCCTTCGGCTATGGCCGCGAACTCTATTTCTGGGCCTTCGTCGTTGCGATCCTGATCTTTGCCGTCGGCGCGGGCGTTTCGGTCTACGAGGGCTGGTTGCACATCGCCGAACCTGAGCCCTTGCGTGATCCGACGATCAATTATGTGGTGCTGGGTGTTGCTGTGCTGCTTGAAGGAACAAGCTGGTTCATCGCGGTGCGCGAATTCAACGGCAAGCGCGGTGCCAGCAGTTGGTGGCAATCGATCCGCCGATCCAAGGATCCCGCCGGGTTCATTGTCCTGTTCGAGGACAGCGCTGCGCTGATCGGCCTCGCCATTGCAGGCATCGGCGTCTGGGCCAGCCATTATTTCGCAAATCCACGGATTGACGGTTTTGCATCGATTGCCATTGGTCTCATTCTGGGTGGGGTCGCTATTCTGCTTGCGCGCGAAGCCAAAGGCCTGTTGATCGGCGAAAGCGCCGACCCGGCGATCATTTCGGTTCTATGGACCATTCTCGCCAAGCGGTCGCAGATCAGCGCGGTCAATCATGTCCGTACGATCCATACCGCGCCTGATGCCGTTTTCGTAGCGATCAGTGCTGATTTCGTCGACGATCTGCCGATGGGAGATGCAGAGCGTCTGATCGAGGATATTGAACGCGAAATGAAGGCTTGCGTCCCCGATCTGACGTCCATTTACATCCGGCCGGAAAAGCAGTCGGATGCTGTGCGACAAACACCGCCGGCCTAATTTCCTTCCTCGCGTCCAACAGGCGGGATGAAGCTCACCTGTGCCAACCGCCAGGACCTGTCCTCACCCTCCGGCCAATAATGGCGCGGGTGACGACATTCGCCCGGTGGATGCGTGTCATGCACTTCGGCCCGAATAAGGCGGCCGGTTTCCCGCAGCCGTATCGTGGCACCGGGAAATTCAGCGCTGAGGCGATCACACAGACTTTGCGCATCATCCGAGAGATCAGTGCTGGAAAGCGCCCTTGGCGCACCATCGACCAGTTCTGCCGTGGAAGAGCGCAACGCCTTGATACCGTCATTGAGGACATCGAGCGAAATGATAGCTGCTGCCAACGAGTCAGCCCACCACCAGCCAAGCCCCAGCCCAATGACACCGGCGAGCCCCGCCGCCCCGGTCAGCCAATTGGCCTTGTTCATGAGTGCGTCGGTATGCAGCAGCTTGTCGTTGAGAGCCTGCGCCAGCGGAAGTTCCTTCCGGCCGATGAAGAGCGGCGGGATGAGGGAGTAAATCTGGGCGGCGATCATCAGCCATCCCAACCAGATATCATGCCCCAGAATGACGATCGATCCGACGGTCGCGTGCTCCTGCGAGCCCAGCGCCATCATCGCATTGTAGAGGAGCAGCGCGCCGACGGCAGTCAGTGCAACAGCCGCCACAAAGAAACCAAGGCCGTTGACCCGCTCGAAACCGAAAGGAAAGCGGCGCGATCGATGGGCGCGACGCTCCAAATGCGCGGCGATCAGGAACATGACAGGCGGAACCAGGCCCAGCGTGTCCTCTATCCACGCGGTCTTCATCGTCTGGCTCTGACCAAGCACTAGGCCCATCGTCACGATGATGGTTAGGGTCCAGAAGATGTTCCAATATTCCAGGCGCACCGCCCGCGCCATCGTCTCGCGCAGTTCATCGGGAAGACTCGTATCGCTCATTCGTCGCGCGCCTCCTGCGAAATCGCGCGGCTCGCACGCTCGACTGTCATGATCCACCGGTTCTCGCCGTTGCGCATGGCCGCCTTGAGTTGCAGCGGCGTGTCTTTCGTTCCTGTCGTCGAGAGAGGCGGACCAAATGCCACATCCATCGCCCAGGGGCTCTCGGCCGAAAAACGTCCGATCACCAGGTCAAGCGTACCGTCGTCAAGCTGCTGGAAAAGTGCCTCGCCCGCGCCTGTCCGCCATTGTGCCTTCGCGCCGGTTCGCCGCTCAATTTCATGTACCAGCGTCCGGACTTGTGCGGCTTCGTGCACAGTTGGATCGGCGAGTGCGACCGTGAAGGTTCGTTGCTCTGCAATCCGCTTCGATGTGCCGGCCGGATCGCGAGGCAATATATCGCATGCGGCGAGGAGAGAAACGGCAAGGATTATCGCGCGCTTCATTGTTCGCGCGTCCTGTGATCGATGCGAATGTCGAGGCGGCAAGAATGAAATTCATTTCGAGCCCGGTCGACTTTGCCAGCCTGCCAGGCCTGGATCATCTGTGCTGTTAGAGTGGCATCGGGGATATTGTCGCCGCCACAGTCCTGCGCTTTCGTGGGCCGTGCCCTGAGCGAGCTCGCGTCGAGGGCCGCTGCTCCGCGCGTCGAAGCACAAACGAAGGCAATCGAAGAGCGATTGATGATTGGGGATGCTAACTGGGCGGTTTCCGTCCTGCCGCTGAATAGGGCTGCGCTTTGCGGGACCAGAGCATCGCGCATCTGGGCATTTGCCTCTTCCATATGTCTCGCCGCCTGGGATGATCCGGCTCGCCTCCTCGGCACGAAGAGGACACCATCACATTCTTCGGAATAGTTGCAGGCTGATAACGTCTGGCAGCGAAAAAGAGCCATCGCTCTGGCGGAGAGGCTTCGCTGAAAAACGACCGACCTCGGATAGGGAGCTCATCTCCATGTCATGATGGTGGAGGGCGATCATCTGCACCCTCGCAAAAGTTCATCGATATACTCGGCTACCGCCGTTGCGGCGGCGCGCAGCGGCTCATCGATATGGATGTAGCGCTGCGTGACGCCGCGGGAGGCGTGTCCCAGCAGTGCCGCAATCGTGAGTTCGGAGTAGCCAAGCCCGCCGGCGACACTTGCGAAAGTGTGGCGCAAGACATGGGGTGTCACGCCTTCGAGTCCTGCTCGATGGCAAATTCTATCCAAGACCCGCACTATGCCGATGAAGTGGCCATCTCCCCAATCGGCTGGGAAGAAATATCGCGAACCCGAATCGGCCTGCGCCGAAAGAAGCTGGAGAGCAGGCTGACCTATCACGCGTCGTTGCGCCCCCGTTTTTGTCGTCCTGAAGTGAATCGCGCTCTCCTCATCAAGGAGCCAGTCGCGCTCAAGACTGAGTGCTTCGAGCCGACGAAAGCCAGTCAGCAACAGCAATCGGATCACGGCTATCCCGGTAGGATGCTCGTCATCTGCCTCAGCTTCTCTGAGCGCTATGCCGAGCTTCCTGATCTCAGCCTGAGAGAGCCACCTCATTTTGGGCGTGCTCGCAATTCTGCGAATGCCCCTCGCGGGATTTTTGTCGATTTCGCCAAGTCGCACGGCATGTTCGAAAATCGAGTGAAGCGTAGACATGCAGCGCGAGGCTACGCCTTCGCCGCCTTTGGTGGCTCCCCCACGACTGCCCACCCTGGGCTTGGAGGTCGCACCAGCAGCGATGTCGGCTTGGGCGCCTTCGATATCACCGAGCTTCAATGTGGCAATTATTCTGTGGCCTAGCAACGGACGGATGTGGGCATCGACACGACTTCGATCCATCGTCAGAGTGGATGCCTTGATCGGTTTGCGGCTTCTGCCGATGATTTTGCCGGCTGAGGCTCGCTCAAGGTACCAGTCACAAATCTGGTCTACAGTATAGCCCTGCCCGCTCGACCGGGCATCCTCGACAGGGTCTCGCCCATTGGCGACATCGCCAAGGATGATGCGAGCCTGCCGCCTGGCTTCCTCCACGGTCATCAACCCGAACCGACCAATCACCTTTCGACGGCTCTGTCCGTTCGGCAAACGGTACTGAACGACGAAACTTCGCCGGCTCTGGCCGATAGAAACACCGAAGCCACGCAGCTCGCTGTCCCACAGAAGATGATTCGAACCCTTGACCCCATCTTTCGAAGGTTTCTGAGCTTCGATGAGCGTTTTTGTGATTTTCGCCATGATTTCAGTCGCCTGCCAAATGACCCAAAAATCTGCTTACTTTTTCCGGATTTCGACCTGATTTTGCTTATTTTATAAGTCCTGGAGGTCAAATCCGGGCGTAGGGCAGGATAACACTGACGAATCCCGATCGCAAATAAACGGCAGAAATGCGTGCTTTTTGCCGTTGTAGCGTAAAATCGAAAAAGACAGAAAATACGCTTCGGGCGAATTGCCAAGGTTGGGGTCGAGGGTTCGAATCCCTTCGCCCGCTCCAGTTTTCCCAGAAATCGATGCGATAATCACCCTTCGGGGGCAGCAAGGCCGCGTTGTCTTATACGCTTCCTTCTGCGGCCACGCGGCCCTGATCTGCCTGTGGCCCGCCCTGTCATGTGGTCAAGGGCTGCCAATGGCGATAAGCCACCAGCCCCATTCCCACCGCCCTTGTCGCACAAATGAAAGAATGCGCTTCTAGGCGCGATGCATTCCGCAATTCCCCGTGCGGTCATGACCATCAGGGGCGATCGAGGTGATCTGGACACGGGACGATGGCCGCATGCTGGCCTATGCCTCCGGCAATTTCGGCAAGGCACTGGTTTTCAGCGGCGCGGATCTGACGATATTGTTCCTGCTGAGCGACGTGCTGAACCTTGGCGCGACGACGGCGGGATGGCTGATGCTCGCCGCGCTGTGCGGCGACCTGATCTTCGATCTGCTGGCGGCGCGGCTGACGATCCGCCTGCGGCATGTCGGCAAGGGCTATCGCTGGATGGTGGCGGTCGCAGCAACGCCCTGCGCGATCGCCTTCGCCCTGCTCTATGCCATGCCGTTGCTTGGCGCCCGACAGCTATGGATGCTGGCCATGGCCTTGCTGATATTTCGGGGCGCCTATGCCATCATCGACGTGCCGCACAATGCGCTGATGGCGCAGGTGACCAGCGACAGCAGCGCGCGGGGCCGTGTTTCGGGCTATCGACTGCTGTTCAGTACGGCGAGCGCGCTGATTGTCGCGACCTTGTTGACGCCGCTGGTGCAAGATGCGGGCAATACCCGGTCCTTCGATCGGCTGGCGCTCACCGGCGCGGCGACGGGCGCCGTCTTTGCCCTGACGATGATCCTGTGCGCATGGACCTGCGGCGGCGACGCAAGCGGTGATGCGGCCCGCACCACCCGGCAAAGCGCAAGGCAGGACGGCATCGACATCCCGTTTCGCGACCCGATGGTCGGGGCACTGGCTCTTCTGGCCCTGCTCACCGGATTTGCCGCACCGGCATTCGGACGCTCCCTGCTCTATATCGGCAGCTATGTCGTCCGCCGCCCCGATCTTGTCGCAACCTTGCTGCTGGCCGTGACGATCGGCCAATTCGCAGGCGTGATCCTGTGGACCGCGATGACCAGACGTTTCAGCAAGAGCGCCCTGCTCGCCATGGGTCATGGAGTCAGCATCATCGGGCTGGCGGGTGTTGCCGCCTGCCTGTCCTGGCCACCTGCCCTGGCCATCTGTGCGGCGGTGATCGGCGTCGGCCTCGCCAGCATGTTCATGCTGCCATGGGGGCTGCTGGCCGATGCCGTCGATGTGGTAGAATGGCGCCATGGCAGGCGCTTCGAGACGGGCCTGTTCGCCTTCTATCTCGTCGTGGTCAAGGCAAGCGGTGCCGCCTTCTCAAGTCTGACCGGCTGGACACTTGGCCTACTGGGCTATGTGCCGGGGCAGGCACAGACTGCGGCAGTCCAGGCCGGCATGCTCGGCCTGGGACTGGGCATTCCTGTCCTTGGCAGCCTTTGCGCGATCCTGCTGATGCGGCGCTTCGACCTTGGCCATGCCCGCCATGCCCGGCTGCTCGCAGCGCTGGCATGGCGGGAGGAACGCGATCAGTCGGGCGCCGATCCGGTTTCCGGGTTGAAGCGCGGATTGGAGAAATCGAGCGGCGCGGGCACGACCCTGACCGGCGGGCTGGCGCTTTCCGCCCAGGCGCGGCAGAGCATGTCGCGCAGCATGGCAGCGCCGGCAGCGGTCCGTTCATAGACGAGGGCGCGCACATCCTTGTCGGTGAAATCGGCAAAGCCGTCCCGCTTTTCCAGCTGATAGACATATTCCATCCGATCGCCGGCCTGATCCAGGAAGGCGAGGATCGCGTCGAACATGTCGCCGTCGCGATGGCCGGGCGCGCCGATGCGCGGCGCGATGTCGGCCACGGTCAGCTTCATGCCATCGACGAACTGGCTTTCGAAGCGGCCATGGATGCTGCGATCACGGGTGTAGCCGCTGGGATTGTCGCCGCGCCAGCCATCCGAATGGATCGAGTCATGCAGCGGCTGGGCGCCGTCACCGATATAATGGCCAAGGCGGATCGTCTGGAAGGCGCAATGTTGGGCCGGGACGGATATGTCGCCCCCTTCGGCCTGCGCCTTGCGGACATGGCGCATGCAGACGACGAGCCGGTCGTAAGCCTCGATCGCCGCATAGGGCAAAGTGCCGGTCCAGCGGACATTGGTGCGCGCGGCCGTTGCCGGATCGCTGTCCTTGATCGTCTCATAGCGCTTGTAGAGCGCCAGGATGAATTCGTAGCGCGAGCGCGGGATCGGCTTCACGAAGCGGAACTGCTCGCGGAACCAGCCATGATTGGGGTCTTCCTCCATCTTGGAGAAATTCTCCGAATCCCCGCGCCAGCTGTCGGGCAGCGAGGCGGAGGCGGCGATATAGTCGGTATAGGCCTTGAGGAAGACGGGACCGTCCTGCGGGATGGCGTCGAGCGCGGCACGATCGATCACTTCATGGGCGGTGCCGCCCCAAGCCATGGCGGCGCCGGGGCTGAACGCCAGCGCACCGAGCGCCAGGGCCAAGGTCAGTTTACGTGTCATCATGCCTCCCTTCAGGGGTCGAGCGGATCGCGCGGATCGACCCGCGCGGACAGGCGCGACGGGCGAAACAGCAATTCGGTGGGGGTCAGGCGCGCGCCGATGGCACCGGGCTGATAGCCCAGTTCCTTGTCGTTGCGCTGCGCGAACAGGGGATTTTCGATCATCGCGCTCTGCCCCGGATTGCAGACGATGAGCGTATCCTTGTCCAGCGGCGCCGCCATCGCCATCAGCAGGCGGGTGGCGTTGCGCAAATTGGTGGTGGTGTGCCGGGCATAGGGCTCGATGATGATGGCATCGGCCGGCACGCCATAGCGCTCGATCAGCGCCTGGCGCATCTCCTGCGCCTCGGCAAAGCGGGTCGCGCGCGGATGAGCGCGGCCGCCGGTCAGGATGAGGAAGGGTGCATCGCCATCGGCAAAGCGGTTGGCGGCAAGACGCAGATGATATTTCCCAAACGGGCTCAGCGGCATGCCGTCGACTTCCGGGCCGACGCCGGTGACGATCAGCGCGCTGTAGCGATAGCGTTTCCAGTCGATATTTTTGGCCCGCGCCATGGCGGGGGCGTTGAGGCCGCCGGTCAGCGGTTCGAAGCCGATCGCGTCGGTGCGGTCGCTGACGTCGAGCAGCGCAAGGGCATAGTCGATGCTGGAATCCAGCGCCTGGGCCGATCCCTTGCGCGACGTCTGCGCGATCCAGGCGGCGGCGCGCAGCCGGGCCTGGCGCTCACGCGGCTCGATCGTGCCGGCGCCGTCAATATCGGGATAGGCGGGCATCTGCCCCAGCGCATAGCTGCGCAGGATGGCGTTGATCCCCTCCACCTCGCGGCGGATCTGCGCACCGGCCCCATCGTCGGCGACCGGCACGTCACGCAGCGACAGCGCAGCCTGCACCATCAGGGCGATTTCGGTCGGGGTCCAGATATGGGCCTGTGCCACGCAATCGACATCGCCGGCACATGCCGTGCGGCGATCTTCGCGGGCATGGAGCAGCGCATCCATATCCGGCCGGGCGCGGAAAGCGGCAAGGGCGGCCGGATCGTGTCCAAGGGCGTCCAGCACGGGAAAGAGGCGCCGCGACAGCGCCTCCGTCACGGCGTCGCGCGCCGCCCCGGCCAGAGCCGGGACGGGCGTGATCGCCACCGCCGCCATCGTCATCAACGACGCCGCAACGCGGCCGAGGCGGCGGGCCATCACCAGGACTTGCTGATGACGAGGCGGAAGTTGCGACCGAAGATCGGGCGGCCATAGATCGCCTCGGCACTGCCCTGACCGCTCAGCGAGTCGGTGCGGGTATTGCCTTCGGTCAGGCCATGGGCGTTGAACAGATTGTCGCCCACAATCTGTGCCTGCCAGCTGCCATGGCGCGCCGTGATGCCGGCGCCGATCGTGCCATAGGCCGGCAGCGCGGTGTTGTTGTAGAGGTCGACATAGCGCTTGCCCATATAGGTGTATCGTCCATAGACCGACACGTCGGTGTCGCCCGTCTGGAAGTCGAAGCTGGGGCGGATATTGCCGTAGACCTTGGGCTGGCGGACGATCTGGTTGCCTTCGGCCTGTTCCGGATCGGCGCCGGTCGAGCTTTCAAAATTCTTGTATTTGGGATCGCTGATGGTGAGCGCGCCGTTGAGCGAGAACCAGTTGGTCAGCGCCAGCTTGCCGTCGAATTCGACGCCCTTCACCTGCGCCTCGCCGATGAAGGGCACGTTGACATCGTTGCGGCCCGTGGTCGGATCATAGGCCAGGAAGCTGGCGTTCAAGGGATCGAAATTGGTGTAGAAGCCGGTGACGTAGAGATAGGAGCGGCCGAAGGCGAGCTTCAGCCCGGCCTCGAACTGGTCGGCCTTGGTGGTGATGATTGTCGGGTTGATGCTCATCACCGTCTGGACGTTGGGCGGCGTTTCGAGGTGCGATGCGCGGCCATAGATGCCGACATGGCTGGAGAAGTCGTAATTGGCGCCGACCGTCCAGTTGGTGACGTTGGGCTTGAGTTTCTGGTTCAGGATCACGCCGGTGAAGGCACGCGTGCTGTCGTCCGCCAGGGTGCTGGAGTCGCCCAGATTGGCCGCCTCGGTCAGCGCGGCCCAGCCCTTGTAGCTGTAGCGTTCGTGACGGATGCCGGCGTCGATGCGCAGGCCCGGCACGATTTCCCAGGTGTCGTTGGCGAAGACGGCGAACATCTTGGCGTCGCTGTCGCCCTGATTGAGGGTGGCGGCATAGTTGAGCACGCCATTGTCGGTGACACGGCCGATTTCCGCGCCGGCGGCATTATAGGCGACCAGGTCCAGCGTGCGCGGCTTGCCCGCCACCTCGATCAGGTAATTCTGATAGAGGGTGCGGCTGTCCTCGCCATAGAAGCTGCCATAGAGGCCGAGCTTGAGGTCATGGGTGCCAAAGCCGGTCTCGAACTTCTTGGCGACCGACAGATTGGCCTGGGCCGAATAGAATTTCGAGTGGATGTCGCGATACTGGCCCTGCATCACCAAGCCCGACGCCGCATAGGGATCATAGACGGTGTTGGTGCCGGCCAGCGTATAGCCGAAATGGTCGACCGCGCCGAAAGCCGTCGTGGCACGGGCGAGATAGCCTGCGGCAAAGGCGTTGCCGTCGGCCGGGTTGGTGGTCGAGTAGAAGGCGCTGAAATCGAGCTTGCCCTGGGTGTAGCCGGCCTTGGCCGAGACCAGCCAGCCGTCGAAATCGCCATCATATTGGGCGCCGAAATTGACCATCTGCATATGGCGGCCATCCGACAGATCGCCGGTGCGGCTCTGGATCTGGCCGGTGCCGTCGCGATATTTGAGGTTCACGTGGCGCAGCGCCGGCGAATTCATCGTGCCGTCGAAATAGTCGATATATTTGTCGAGCGAGACGCTGGGATCGCGCGGGTCGGAAATCGGGATCGGCAGATAGAAGACGTTGTGGTCGTTCACATAGTTGAGGTTCAGCTTGATCGAGCCATTGTCGAAATCATGCTTGATATTGGCGCGCAGCTGGCCGCCCTTGTCATTGGCGAAGCCATTGTCGCGATAGCCGTCATGATAGCGGATGAAGCCGCCGATCGCATAATAGGTGTCGTTGCCGAGCGGCCCGGCCTGATAGGCGTCGAGGCGATAGAGGCCGGTGTCGCCCAGCGTGACCTGCGCCTTGCCGCGCGCTTCGTCGCTGCCGGTCACGGTGATGGCATTGATGATCGCGCCCGAATAGCTGGCATAGACCGGGGCCGGGCCGCCGCGCACGACTTCCACATGGTCGGTCATCAGATCCTGTTTCAGGATCGCATCGCCGCGGAAGAAGACGCCGTCATTTTCATGGAACAGCGGCAGGCCGTCCTGCTGGAAGCTGACGAAGCCGCCATCATTGGGCAGGCCGCGGATGCGGTAGATATTCTGCACTTCGCCGCCGGTGATTTCGGTCTGGAAACCGGGCAGCTGGCCGATCAGGTCGGCGAAATTGACAGGCGCGATCTTCTCCACATCCTCGGCCGAGATGGTGTTGATCGCATAGGATACGTCGAAGCGGCGCTGGGCGCGGGTGGAGCCGGTGACGATGATGTCGTTGGGGCCGTTGCCGGCATCGGCGGCCGCTTCGGCGGCAGGCGCGGCGTCGGCGGCGGCCTGCGCCAGGGCGGGCGTGGTGATGGTGCAAAGCGCGGCAAGCGCCGTGCCGGAGGCAAGGAAAGTCTTGAGCATGATGCGTCCCCTCTGAATTGGTCGGGGCGCCTCTGGCCGTGCGATATGACATTTTTAATTATTGTTGTGAAAATAAATAAATCGCCATAACCGGTCGTCGCTTTTCACCGATAGCGGGATCGATCATGCTATTTCCCACCCTGGACAAGGACCAGCGGCGCATCCTGCAGATGCTGCGCAAGTCCGGGCCACTGTCCCGTTCCGCGCTGGCATCCGCGCTGGAAATCAGCGGGACCGCCCTCACCCGCCTGTCGCGCGACCTGATCGGGCTCAATCTGGTGGAAGAAGTGCCGGGCGCGGAAGCACAGGGCCGCGGGCGCCCGGCCATTCCCCTGCGCCTGGCCGGCCATGGCGGCTATGCGGTCGGCGCGACGGCGCACAAGGGCTTCATCGACATCGCCCTGGTCGATTTCACCGGCGCCACCATCGCCACCCATCATGAGGCCGTTGCGCCGATCGATCCCCAGGGTTTTGCCCGCAAGGTGCGGCGCATGACGCATGAACTGGTGGACCGGCACGGCCTGCTGGGACGCCGCATGCTGGGTCTGGGCGTCGCGGTGCCGGGACCATCCCTGTCGCCGGCCGGCGATCGGTGGAGCGTCGTCGACGTCCTGCCCAACTGGCGCGATGCGCCGCTGCGCGACATATTGTCCGCCGAAATGGGCTGGCCGCTCTGGATCGAGAATGACGCCAATGCCGCGGCGATCGCCGAATATTATCTGGGTGGCCTGCTGCGCGATTTCGGCACGATCGTCGTGCTGCTGCTGGGCTTCGGCATCGGCGCCGGCGTCATTGTCGACGGGCGGCTGATGCGCGGTCAATATGGCGTGGCGGGCGAGATTGGCTGCCTGTTTCCCGGCCATCTGCCGCGTCCCAGCCCGCTGGACCTGCTGGCGATGCTCCGCAACAATGGTTGCGACCTATCCTCGGTCGCGGACATTGATTTCCATGCTGCCGACCAGGCACCGACGATCGACATCTGGCTGGACCGGGCGGCCGAGCAATTGCAGATGGTCAGCAACACGGCCTTCGCCTGGCTCGATCCAGGGGCGATCGTGCTGGCCGGCACATTGCCATCGACCATCCTGCAGGGGCTGGCCGATCGCCTGCATCAGGCGGACCTCGTTACCACGGTCCATCATCGCCGCCCGCCGGTCAGAATATCGAACCTGCATGGATCGCCGATCACCTTCGGTGCGGCCCTGCTGCCGATCCATGCCCTGTCGGCCGAGACATAGGCTTGGCGCCGGGCCGGTGACCGGCGGCAGTGCTGAAAACGGGCCACGACGCGGCTCCATGGCCATGAACCACAGAGTACGCGCTGCCGCCGCTATTTCACCTCATTGCGCAGGCAGGGTGCCGGGCCGCAAATAGGGGAACATGTGGGCCACATAATCGACCTTGCCCAGGTCCACGCCCTGTGCCCGCAGGATCGCGTAGGCGGTCATGATGTGGAAATAGAATTGCGGCAACGCCCAGTCGCGGACAAATTGCCCGGCGGTGAGGTCGAAGATCATGCCTTGCGGCAGTGCATGGGCGATCGGCGCAGCCGGATCGATGGGCGGCGCATCCGCGGCAAGGCTTTCCACGATCGCAATCGTCTCGGCTATTCTCGCCTGCGCGTCGGCGATCGATCCGGGATGCTCGCCCGCGTTGCGACCTTCATCGAGCAACTGCCCGACCAGCGGCGGGAAGGCTTCGCCGCGCAACCGGTACATGCCCTCCTGCGCCTGGACGCAGGCGAAGCGGATCTGGGTCGACAGCGGGAACATGTCCGGCGACAGCCGCGCGCCCGGCAATGTTTGCGCCGTGCCATCCTGCGTCCCGGCCTCGGCCTTGGCCAGCCAGGCCGACAAAGCGCCCAGCATCTGGACATAAGTGGGGGCAAGAATATCCGGCAGAATCATGATCTTCTCTCGTTCAGGCTGATGAGCGACCCTAGGGGTGATCGGGCCGTCTTGTGATGGCCGGCTCAGCGATCCGGCACGACCTGCATGTCGTAGACCACGACCTTCTGCCACAGATGCTCGCAGGATTTGACGAAGGCCTGATGGATTTCGTGGTCCTGATAGACTTTCTGGTCGACCGCATTGTCGAAGACCATCAGTTCCGACACGTCGAAGGAGGAATCGACCACGTCGCGCTTTTCGGTGCTGGCGGGCACGCCGATCTGCAGGTCGCGGATCACGGAGATCGCGCGCAGCGTGCCCAGGCCGGCGATCAACTGGTCGCGATCGGCCTGGTTGCCCGGCCGCTTCAGCCAGAAGAAGACATGATGGACCAGCTTCGCCTGAATCGGGGTCGCGGCCTGGGCCGAGGCCTGTGTCGAAGACAGGGCCATGCCCGCGCCGCCCAATGCCATCATCGCCGCCAATTCCCTTCTGCTCGTTTCCATGATGCTCCGTCCCCTGTCGCTGAAAGGGCGGCGATCCGCGCCACCCGGTGAAACCCTAAGTGCTGGCCGGCGCGATCGACGCGCGCTGCACCAGTTGATGGTCGAATATCTCGTCGCTGACGCGCATCCCGCCCTTGCCGAGCGCGCCGATCAGGCATTGGGTGGCGCGAAAGGCCATGTCCTCGACCGGCTGGCGGATCACGGTCAGCGGCGGCCAGACGCGCGAGGCGAGGATGGTATCGTCAAACCCGGTGACGCTCAGATCATGGGGCAGGGTCAGCCCCATCTGTCCGGCCTGGGCGATGACGCCCGCCGCCAGATCGTCGCTGCTGCACAGGATCGCGGTCGGCCGGTCGGGCCGGGCGAGCAGCGCCTGCGCCGCCGCCATGCCGGACGCATGGTCGAATGCGCTGTGCTCGACGATCAGGCTATCGTCCACGCGCAGGCCGGCATCCTGGAGGGCGGCGTAGAAGCCGTCGAGCCGGGCGGCGACCACGCTGTAATGATCGGGGCCGGCGACATAGGCGATGCGGCGATGGCCATCGGCGATGACGCGCCGGGTCAGCGCCTCCATCGCCGCCTGATTGTCGATCCGCACCGTCGATATGCCCGATAACGGCGTGCCGGTGGCGATCGCGGCGAAAGGCACGCCGAGCGCCGGCAATATCGCCGATCCGCTCAACTGCTCGGCAAAGGGGGGGATCAGCAGCAGCGCGTCGGCGCCGCTGCGCACCAGTTCCTGGGCAATGCGTTCGGCCTCGTCCAGCGTCACGCCATCGCCGTCGCGCAGGATCAGTTGCAGTCCATTGGCGTTGGTCGCGCGCAGCGATCCGACCAGCACCGCGTCGAGAAAGGGCGTGCGCCGATTGCTGTAGATGAGGCCCACCGTCGTCGCCCGCGCCTTGGCCAGGCGACGGGCGGCGAGATTGGGAACATAGCCCAGTTCCGCGATCGCCGCCTGCACCGTCGCGACCGTGGCCGCGCTGGCCCGGCCGGCGCCGTTGATGACGTTGGATACCGTCATCGCCGACACGCCGGCCCGTTCCGCCACGGCGCGGATCGTCACGCCATTTTCCCGCCGCCGGGCCATCAGAAGCTCATCCTCATGGCCCCTGATAGCCGGTTTTGCGGCGCAGCACAGCGTCGGGAGTGGGCCGCCCCTGTCAGACCCGGCCTGCCTTCATTTCCTTGACCGCATGATCGACCGCGCGGGCGGTCAGCGCCATGAAGGTCAGCGACGGATTGACGCAGGAGATAGACGCCATCTGCGCACCGTCGGTGACGAACAGATTGCTGGCATCATGCGCCTGGCTCCACTGGTTGAGCACCGATGCGCGCGGATCGGCACCCATGCGGGCGCCGCCCATTTCATGGATGGCGTCGCCCGGCACATGTTCGCGGACCGAACTGGTGACGTTGGTCAGGCCCGCCGCACGCAGCATCTTTTCGCCCTGTTCGCGGGCGTCCGCCATCATCCGCATCTCATTGTCGCGGAAGGTGACGTTGAACTGCATCAGCGGCATGCCGAACCGGTCGGTCTTGTCGGGGCTCAGCGCGACATAATTATCCTCATAGGGCAGGCATTCGCCAAAGGCGCCCATCTGGAATTTCCAGCCGCCATATTTGCGCATGCCCTGCTTCATCGACGCGCCGAAGCCGACCGGCTTGGACGGTTCGCGATAGGCGCCACCCTGATAGCCATAGCCGCGCTTGAAGCCGACATCCTCGCTGTCGCCATTGTTGCGGAAGCGCGGGACATAGATGGCGCCGGGGCGGCGGCCATATTCGATGAACTCTTCCATGCCGGGGATGTCGCCCTTCACGCCGACGCGGAAGATATGGTCCATGACATAGCGGCCCAGCGTCCCGCTGCTGTCGAAATGGCTCTTGCCGCTGCCTGCCGGGCGCGAGTTCATCAGGATCTGGGTCGAGGCCAGCGCCGACGCGCACAGGAAGACGAGCCGCGCGGTCACGGTTTCGGCCTGTCCGGTTTTGGCATCGACGAAGCGCACGCCGCTGACCTTCTTGGTCGCCGGATCATAATCGAGATTGGTGACGACCGCGTCGGACCGCAAGGTCAGCCGCCCGGTTGCCCGCGCAGCCGGCAGGGTGACCGCCTGGGTCGAGAAATAGGCGCCGAAGGAGCAGCCATTGCCGCACTGGTTGCGCAGCTGGCATTTGGTGCGGTTCTGCTCGGGCTTGTCCTCGGTCATGTTGGACAGGCGCGCATTGATCATCTTGCGACCGGGGAACTGCGTTTCCAGCCGCTGCTTCATCCATTTTTCCGCGATGTTCATCGGCATCGGCGGCTGGAATTCGCTGTCGGGCAGATAGGCCAGATTCTCGCGCGATCCCGATACGCCGATATATTTTTCGACATAGCTGTACCAGGGGACCAGATCCTCATAGCGGATCGGCCAGTCGCCGCCGATGCCCTCGCGCTTGTTCGCCTCGAAATCGGCCGGGCTCCAGCGGAAGCTCCAGCGGCCCCAGATCAGCGACTTGCCGCCGACCGCCGCGGGGCGGATCCAGTAGAATTTGCTGCCCGCGCCATAATCATAGGGGTTCAGCCGGTCATTATTGTAGAAGGCCTGGTTGCTGGGCGCGACATAGCCATGCTGGGCGATGAAATAATCGCTCTGCTTGAGCGGGTCGGGCATGATGTTGCGGGCGGGCACCTCATAGGCGGGCTTGCCGTCATAGGTATAATCCTCGCCATGTTCGACCATATGGCCGCGGTCGAGCATCAGCACCCGCAGCCCCTTTTCCGTCAATTCCTTGGCGGCCCAGCCGCCGCTGATGCCCGAACCGATGACGATCGCATCGTACCTGTCTGTCGAAGCCATGATGTCCTCTCCTGGAGTTTTCTGTCTTGAGGCAGGCCAGTGGTCAGAAGCGCAGCGCGCGCAGCGTCTGGAAGCTCTTGGTGATGTCGGGGATATAGGGCGCGGGCGCCTGGTCATTCTCGACATAGAAATGCTGGACGCCGGCGATGGCATTGAGCTTGAAGATCGCGGCGAAATCGACCGTGCCGCTGCCGACCGAGGTCATGCTGCGGTCCGCGCGCATATCCTTCACATGATAGGAATAGATGCGGCCGGCCAGGCTGCGGATCAGCGCCTGCGGATCCTGCCCGGCATAGATCGCCCAGTAGAGATCCAGTTCGATCTTCACGAGGTCGGGGTCGCACGCCTTCACCAGTTGGTCGAACAGGCTGACGCCGTCCGGCTTGGTGGTGAATTCGAAATCATGATTATGATAGGCAAAGCCCAGGCCCGCGGCCTTGAGCTGCGCACCGAAGCGGTTGATGTTGACCAGCGCGGCCTTCCACGCCTCCGCATTGCGATATTTGTCGACCATATAGGGCAGGACCACGGTGCCCGCGCCCAGCGTCTTCGCCATAGCCACGCTGGCGTCGAACTTGTCGAGCAGCGCGTCATAGCCGATGTGCAGCGACGGGCAGGTGAGGCCCAGCCGGTCCATCGTGCTGCGCAGCAGCTTGTGATCCATGGCGTCATAGCCGCCACCGCCAAATTCGACCTCGCGATAGCCGACCTTGGCAACCTTCTCCAAGGTGGCGACCGGATCGGCGGCGAACAGTTCGCGCACGGTGTAGAGTTGCAGGCCGATGCTGGCGATCTTGCCGGATTTCGCAGCCTTTGCGGCCTGTGCGGCGAAGGGGGAGGCGGCGAGGGCGGCCAGGCCGCCGGCGCCCAGCATCATGGAACGACGGTTGAGGTTCATGCGGAATAGACCTTGTTGACCTGGGAATAGGGGAAGGCGCCGTTATATTCGCCCGGCACCGGCAGATATTCGCGTTCCTGGGTGATCCCGATCTCGGACGTGTAATAGCCCACGATCACCATCTGCCGGAACGCCTCGAAAAACTCCTCGCCCTTGGGAATCTGGTCGTTCATCGCCAGGGTCAGCAGCGCGTCATGCTGTGCCGCCGATGCCTTGGTCGCGGGGATCTTGTAATCCTGCCAGCTGCGGGCATCGATTTCGGCAAGGCCGGCGATGATCGGATCGCGATCCTCCGCCACCGACCAGTCGGCCAGCAATTTCTCGATATAGGCGGGGACGCCAGCCTCGATCGCGCCGGGCGTGTCGGTCGCCGGCAATATGCGTTCGCACAGCGCGGTCATCAGCGCCCGCTGATCGGGCGTGAACAGTTGCAGGCTGGGTGCGCCCTGGTCGATCACGCCAGCGGCCGGCATCACCCCGGCGGCGCGCGCCAGCGGCGCGAACAGCCCGGCGCCGAACATGGCGACCATGCCCGCCAGCGCATGTCTGCGGTCCATCATTGTCCTGCTCCCTTCAGATCCTGTGCGATGGCCTCGTCCGGCAGCGGCCGGACCCAGATGTTGCGGAACGACACGGGGCTGTCATGATCCTGCAACTGGATCGGCGCCTTGTCCCCATGGGCCTGATATTGGGCGATCGAACGCCATTTGGTGGTGCCCAGCATCGCCTGATGATTTTGCACCAGCACGCCGTTCAGCAGCGCGGTGACATAGGCGGGCCGGACCAGGCTGCCGTCGGCGGCGAAGCGCGGCCGCTCGAAGATGATGTCATAGCTTTGCCATTCGCCCGGCTGGCGCGACGGGTTTACCAGCGGCGGCTTCCAGGCATAGACCGCGCCGACCGTGCCGTCGGCATAGGTCGGGTTCTGATAGCCATCCAGGATCTGCACTTCGTAGCGCTGCATGAACCAGATGCCGCTATTGCCGCGATCCTGCGAGCTTTTGGTCGGCGGATTGGGCGACCGAAATTCCAGATGCAGCTGGACGTCGCCAAATTCCTGCTTCGATATCAGGTTGTTCTCGCCGCCGCTCTGACTGCGGGGCGGGATGGTCATGATCCCCTTTTCCAGCGTCCAGGGGCCGCGCTCGCCGCGCCATGCGTCGAGCGACTTGCCATCGAACAGGATGGTTGCGTCGGACGGCGCACCGCCGGCCTGTGCCGCCGGGGTGACGACGGTGGGGGCGGGGCGATCGGGATCATGGACGTGCCAGTTGCCGCCGGGCAGGATCGGCGTGTCCTTGAAGCCCAGCTTGCCAGGCTTGTCTTGCGCCTGCGCCGCTGTGCCCACCAGCAGAGCCGTGGCCAGCGCGATACCCGTCCCTGCAAAGCCAGTCGGGATGATTTTCATCCTCGTCCTCCTCTCATCCTATATTTGGTCGATGGCGCGATAGGCGGCCACCAGCCGGTCCTCGCCCTCGCGTCCGGCCAGCGAATTGCCATGTTCCATGCCGATCACGCCGCCATAATTGCGGCCCCGCAGCCAGCGGACGATATTGGCGTAGTTGATCTCGCCGGTGCCCGGTTCCTTGCGGCCGGGATTGTCGCCGAACTGGATATAGCCGACCTCCGCCCAGCAGGCCTCCAGCGTCGGGATCAGATTCCCGGACTGGATCTGCTCATGATAGAGGTCCGCCAATATCTTGACGCCCGGACTGTTGGCGCCGCGCGCCACCGCATAGCCCTGGGCGATCGACTGCATATAGACGCCGGGATGGTTGGTCCGCGTATTGAGCGGTTCCATCACCAGCGTCAGGCCGTGCGGCGCGACGATGTCGCCGGCGCGGCGCATGCAATCGATGATCCGGCCGGTCTGGATATCCTGCGGCACCTTGCGGTCCATGAAGCCGGTGACGACGGTCGCATGTTTCGCGTTCAGCCGCTTGGCGACCTCCACCGATGTGCGGATGTCGGCCAGGAAGGCTTCGCGTTCGGCATCGTCATTGCTGCCCAGCAGCGGGCGGAACTCGGCCCATTTGGGCATGCTGGCGACGAACACGCCCATGGTCATGCCGCGCTGTGCCAGCGCCCTGGCCATGGCCTCCTGCTGCTCGACCGGACGCTTGCGCGCCTCATTATCCTCCCAGGCGCGAAAGCCCTGGTCGGCGGCATAGGCGATCTGCTCCAGCAATCCACCCCGGCTGGCAAAGCTGCCTTCATGCGGGGCGTAGCCGAGCGAGAAGCGGGCGGCATTGGAGGATCCCTTGCCGGCCGCAGCGGCGATGGCGGGGCTGGCGGCCGCGGCGACGCCGGCGGCGATCAGGTGTCTGCGCGACAGCTTCATGCCACGGCCTCCGCCCGGCGACCGGCGCGCCGGTCGGACAGCCAGATCAGGCCGAAGACGACCAGCAGGATCAGCGGCACGAAGGCGAGGCGGGCGAAGGATTGCGACGCCGCCGCATCCTCCACCGCGCGCAGCGCCGGCCCGGTCAGGCGGGTGAAGGCTTCTGGCCCGCCGGCCAGTTCCACCTTGGCCTGGTCGAACATCTCGCCCAGCCGTGGCAGCACGAAGAAGCTGGCAAGCGCGCCGGCCGAGCCGACCAGCCCCAGCGCCCAGGCGTCACCGCGCGGATAACGTTCGGCCACCGATGCCAGCATCGTCGGCCACATCGCGCATACGCCCAGGCCCCAGACGGTGGAGGCGAGGATGGCGGAGGCAGGCGACTGCGCCTGCGACAGCATGAACAGGCCGATCGCAGCGAGCAGGCTCGATACCCAGAGCAGGCCGGGGTTGGACAGGCGGCCGGCGATCCGCCCGGCAAAATGGCGGAACACGAACATCAGCGCGCTGACATAGACCAGCAGCAAAATGCCGCGCATGCCGACCCGGTTGCTGAGCGCGACGTCGAGCCACTGGCCCGGTGCCAGTTCGGACGAGGCGGTCAGGAACAT